>JBDLTD010000007.1:0-19402 GCA_039799185.1 Actinomycetota bacterium
GTGGATCGCTCTGCAGCGTATGCAATGCGCTGGGTTGCAAAGAATGTGGTTGCAGCTGGTTTAGCCAGACGCTGCGAAGTACAGGTTGCTTATGCAATTGGTAAGGCACAGCCTGTTGGCGTGTTTGTAGAAACTTTCGGAACAGAGACTGTTCCAGTGGCAAAGATTCAGAATGCAGTAACAACGGTCTTTGATCTTCGCCCTGCAGCCATCATCCGCGATTTAGATTTATTGCGTCCTATCTATTCACTCACTAGTGCATATGGACACTTTGGCCGCGAACTTCCAGAGTTTGCTTGGGAGCGCACTAATCGCGTTTCAGAGCTACAAAACGCAATTAAGTAATTATTGTGGCAACGCCACGGCTATTTAGACTTAAGTCTCAGGTTGCACCTGCGGCCAGTGGTCCAGTTGCTAATGACCTACCATTTGCTCGTATTTGGGTTGATACAGGTGTTTTTCATCTAGATACGCCATATGACTATGAAGTTCCAGAGAAGTATTCTGATTTAGTCACAACTGGCATACGTGTGCAAGTGCCCTTCGGAAGCCGCGAAGTTGAGGGTTTGGTTATTGAACGTGTTGGGATTCCAAGTACGACAAATGGTTTGAAATCAATCACGAAAGTTCTATCGCCTCATCCGGTAGCTACGAGTAAGTCACTTGAGCTTATTTCCCAATGCGCTGCGCGGTGGGCAACAAATCCATGGGATGTTATACGAAGTGCTATACCTCCACGAGTTGCAGGAGTAGATAAGTCCTATACACCTCATAAAGCAATATCGTCGCGCTCTAATGTTCAGCCTGACTTGTCTTTTCGGGCATTCGAACCGCATGAATCTGCATATGCGCAAGTGGCAACCATCGCAGGTGAAGCAAGCAGAAAAGGGACGGTTCTCATTGTTGCTCCTGATGAGCGCGACATTCTTGCGATTATTGAGCAGTTAGATGCAAGCATGCTTCCAGTTTTACGTATTGATAGCGGTGTTCCACGCAATGAGAGATATCAGAATTTCTTGAGCTCCCTGGAATCGCAAAATCAGATCGTAATTGGTTCAAGAAATGCCATTTTCACTCCTCTTTCTCCAGGTTCAATGATTATTGTCTTCAAGGAGTCTTCGCCTGATCTCTATGAGGTGCGATCACCTGCTTGGAACGCTCGTGATGTCGCAATTATGCGCAAATCAATTGACTCTGTTCGAGTCGTTCTTACTGGATACGTACCATCTTTAGATGTTGCAGCGCTCATAGACACAAAGAGAATTAACTATTTTAACTCCAATGCCAAGATTTCTGTCAAAGCATTCTCACCCGTGGATTCCTCACTTCTACCAGGTCGAATATTTTCCGATATTCGAGCGAATATTTCTCAAGGTTCTGTCCTCTTTCTCTTGCCTCGCAAGGGATATGCAAATGGAATTCTGTGTGCTCATTGCAAGAACGTCGCGGTATGTGAGTGCGGCGGACGATTACATTTAACGAGTAAGAATGCCGAGCCGGCTTGTCGTATCTGTGGCACTACGACTAAGGATTGGAAGTGCAGTTTCTGTAGTCGAGATAAGAAGTTTGTAGTGTCGCGAGGAATTGAACGAGCACAAGAGGAAATAGCTAGGGCTTTTCCTAACACTCCAATCATTCTCTCCTTTGGCGAAGTCATCAAAGATCGTGTTGAAGCTAAACCTTGTATCGTTTTAGCCACCCCGGGCGCAGTACCTCAAGTGATCGGGGGATATAGCGCAGTGGTGGTGCTTGAGGGTCTTTCATACTTTAGTCATGATGATTTACGAGCCAGTGAGCGAGCTAATGAACTTTTCTTTGAAGTCGCAGGCGCAGTCAAGAAAGGGGGAGTCGTATTACTAGCACTAGATGATTCCCACCCGGTTATTTCCTGTCTTATTCGTTGGAACCCATCTACTGTGTTAAAGCGCGAACTAGCGCAGCGTGCTGAGATTTCATTTCCTCCATCAGTAAATAGCGCCGTAATGATTGTGCCTACTTCGCAGGCAAGTCCGCTTGTTACTGGAATTAATAGAGCCATCGCGGATGCTCGTTTAGCTAGCGATACTCGAGTATTGGGGCCAACCAAAATTGATAGTGAATCAAGTAAAATTGTGATTCTCTCCTCCTCAGATTCAAGGGCGGCTTTAACGGCATTTCTACATGAGTTGATGCGCCGCAGAAGTATTGCCAAGAAATCTGATTCCAGCCTTCGAATCGATCCATATTCACTTTAGTATTTTTGATAGACTTCAGGCATGTCGATTCAAGAAATTCGTTTATTTGGTGATCCGGTTCTACTAACGCCGGCATCACCTGTGGTCGACTTTGATAAAGAGCTTCGTAAATTGGTTGCAGACCTTACCGACACAATGCTGGAAGCTCCTGGGGCTGGCCTTGCTGCGCCACAAATTGGTGTGCCACTACGAGTATTTACGTGGCATGTTGATGAAGTTCTTGGCCATTTAATTAACCCAACTCTGACATTGGGTGAAGAGATTCAAGATGGCGAAGAAGGTTGTCTTTCATTTCCTGAGCTTCGCTATGATGCTAAGCGAGCAATGAATGCAGTTGCTCGAGGATTTAATATGTTCGGTGAACCGGTTGTCATTGAGGGAACTGAGTTTTTGGCTCGCGCTTTACAACATGAGACTGATCATTTAGATGGAATACTTTTTATTGATCGCTTAACGCCAGAGGATCGAAAACTGGCTATGCGTGAGATTCGTGAGTCTGAATGGTTCAATGCACAGAGCGAAGGTGGCAACACACCTAATATTAAGACGTCGCCTCATTCACTTTTCGGACGGAATACTTAATGCGTTTAGGGGTAGCCGCTACTCCCGAGGTCGCAGTACCCACCCTTAATTGGTTAAAAGCCAGTGGGCACACCTTGGTTCGAATCATCAGCCAACCCGATAAGCCTTCAGGTCGGGGTCAAGAAATGAACTCCTCGCCAGTGAGTCAGTGGGCTACAACTAATTCCATTGAACTGATGACTCCAGTAACAGCTGCCGAATTAGATAGTGCCTTGTTGGATCTGGATCTACTCATCACGATTGGATATGGCCGTATTCTGCCAGCGACAACTTTGTTGATTCCAAAGTTTGGGTGCATCAATCTTCACTTCTCACTTTTGCCTAAGTATCGCGGTGCTGCACCCGTTCAAAGAGCAATCCAAGCTGGGGAAACAGAAAGCGGAGTAAGTGTCTTTGCACTAGACCCGGGCATGGATACAGGACCTATCTACACATCGATCACTGTTCCAATCGAGTCAACAATGCGTAGCTATGAATTACTTGACAAGCTTTCGGTAATTGGAGTTGAAGCGGTTAAGGATGCATTGACTGCCATTGAGAATGGAAGTACTCCAGTCCCACAAACAGGTCAGGCATCTATTGCTCCAAAGATTACTCGGGAAGAGGCGAAGCTAGATTGGAATTCATCTTCTCAAGCAGTTCTCAACACGATTCGTGCTTTCTATCCGCAACCACAGGCATGGACTAATTTCCGCGGACAACCGCTCAAGATTTCTTCAGCAACAATTTCCGAATCAGATCTCACGTTGAAACCAGGTGAGTTAAGAGTTGTTGGAAATCAGTGTCTGATTGGAACTGGTGACTCATCCCTTGTGTTGGATAAATTGACTCCTTCAGGCAAGAAAGAGATGTCAGCGTTGGATTGGTCTCGCGGGGCACGATTTGAGAGCTCGGAACGCTGTGGTTGAGGCCAGACGTAATACGTTTAAAGCACCCAAGCCAGATGCAGTTCGCTTACTGGCATTTGACCTCATTACTGAAGTTAACCGTAATGAGGGCTATTCAAATCTTCTCTTGCCAGCAGCCCTTAATGCTTCTTCATTAGAGGAGCGAGATCGCAACTTAGTAACCGAACTCGTTTATGGCACGTTACGTATGCAAGGTAAGCATGACTGGGTCCTCGCCCAAGTTTCAGATAGACCGTGGAATGAAGTTGATCCAGGGATTATTGACGTTGCTCGCCTAGGTGTTCATCAGATTCACGAATTACGTATTCCAGATCATGCCTCAGTTTCGGCAACGGTAGAGGTTGCACGCAAACGCCTAGGGGAGTCTAAGGCTAGCTTTGTTAATGCTCTATTGCGCTCAGTTACTCGTAAGAGTCATGAGGAATGGTTCACTCCACTTGATGCAATTGCTGACAATGTCGAAAGACTTTCTATCCAATATTCACATCCCCATTGGATTATTTCTGCCTACTTTGACCTATTGAAAGATTGGCAGGCTGTTGAGGCAGAACTTGCGACAAATAACGTACCGGCGCTTCCCACACTAGTTTCTTGGCCAGGTTATTCAACTCAGGCAGAGTTAGTTGAACTTGGAGCTGAAGCGACGATTTACTCAAAGTTAGGCGCTCGTTTAAAGGGCAATCCAGGAAATCTTGATCTAATCAAACATCGATTAGCAGGTGTGCAGGATGAGGGTTCTCAATTAGTGGCAACGGTTTTTGCTGCCGCAGCATCTGGAAGTTCTTGGTTAGATCTTTGCGCAGGTCCAGGAGGTAAAGCAGCTGTACTTTCTAGTATCGCCAAGGAACGCGGAATTGATTTCACTGCCAATGAATTCTCCGAACCTCGCGCAGAGCTAGTAAGGAAAGTTGTTCATGGAGCAACTGTGTGGTGTGGAGATGGGCGAGATGTTGCAAGTCATGGGCAAAAATTTGATGCGGTCATTATTGATGCACCGTGCACAGGTTTAGGAGCCTTACGCCGTCGCCCTGAGGTTAGATGGCGCAGGACTTTAACTGATCTTCGGGAACTTACTTCACTGCAGAGAGAGCTGATCGATGGGGCAGTTGCTGTGATTAATTCAGGAGCTATCTTGGGTTATGCAACATGTTCACCCCACTTGGCTGAAACTACGGTGCAGGTTCTAGATATCTTGAAAAAGTATCCCGAGTTGGAGCAGTTGGACATTAGTGAATACCTACCAGCCAACTTACAAGATGCCACTAGGGGCAAGTCAATGTCTCTATGGACCCACAAGCACGGCACAGATGCCATGTTTCTGGCTCTGCTACGAAAGAAGTAGAACGATGGCAGTTAGGCTAGAGATATGACCCGCGAGATTCGGATAACTCCAAGCATTCTTAATGCGGATTTCGATCATCTAGATCAAGAAATCGCAAAGATTGCTGGAGTTTCAGATCTAATTCACCTAGATGTTATGGACAATGTCTTCGTACCGAATTTTACTTTTGATTTTGAAAGTGCCAGTGCAATCATAAAAGGTTGTCCGATTGGCGTAGATGCTCATCTCATGGTTGCAAACGTTGATGAAATCGCTCCAAAATACGCACAGGCTGGATGCGCAAGTGTGACTATTCATGCCGAAGCAAGTGAGAATATTGCCCAGACGTTGCGCACTATTCGCAGCGAAGGCTCTCGTTCTGGTTTGGCAATTAAACCGAATACTTCAATTGATGAATATGAGCAATTTAGTGATCTCGTAGATATGTTTCTGATCATGACCGTCGAACCAGGCTTTGGTGGACAGAAATTTATGAGTGAGATGATGGAGAAGGTGCGAGCAACCCGTAAAGTAATCGGTAATCGCCCGATTTGGCTACAAGTTGACGGTGGTATATCGCTAGAAACTATCGAAATTGCAGTCGAAGCAGGAGCTGACACTTTTGTTGCAGGAAGCGCAGTTTTCAAATCCGATGACCCAGCGCACATGGTTAATGCTTTACGTTCTCTTGCCCAGAGTGCGAGTTCCTAGTCACCTTTGATAGGGCGAAAATAGGCAACGGTTGGGTAAGGCTCTCTAGTAAACTAAGACTATGAAAACCTTTGAATCTCTTTGGGCTGAGCTAAGTGTGAAAGCCCTGGCGCGCCCAGATGGTTCTGGAACTGTTGCTGCAATCGATGCAGGAGTGCATGCGATTGGTAAGAAAATTCTAGAAGAAGCTGGCGAGGTCTGGTTAGCTGCTGAACACGAAAGTGATGAGGCTTTAGCCGAAGAGATTAGTCAGTTGATTTATCACGTGCAAACATTGATGTTGGCTCGCGGTCTGACTCTTGATGATGTCTATACCTACCTATAAGTGAATCGAGTTCATACATGTTGCGCATAGCTGTTCCAAATAAGGGTTCACTAGCTGAGGAATCTATTGCCATTTTGAAGGAAGCTGGCTATCGCCAGCGATCAGATAGTCGTGACTTAGTTCTTATTGATAACGATAACAGCGTGGAGTTTTACTACTTACGACCACGTGATATCGCAATCTATGTTGGTTCGGGGGAGTTAGAAGCTGGAATTACTGGTCGGGATCTTTTAATTGATTCTGCTGCCAGTGCACAGGAACTACTCTCACTAAATTTCGGAGCATCCACATTTAGGTTCGCAGCACCGGCAGATCGTGAATGGAAAACATCGGATATTGCGGGCAAACGCGTTGCCACGGCCTATCCAGGTTTAGTTAACCACCACTTGGAACAGCTAAAAATCAAAGCCGATGTAGTTCGGTTAGATGGCGCAGTTGAGAGCAGTGTTCGCTTAGGCGTTGCAGATCTCATTGCTGATGTTGTCAGTACTGGCACCACGCTTCGACAAGCAGGTTTGAAGATATTTGGTGAGGCTATTTTGACCAGTGAAGCTGTCGTCATTTCTAGAAAAGATGCAGCAATACCTGCAGAGTTGGAGATTCTGATCCGTCGTCTGCAAGGTGTTGTTACTGCTCGCATGTATGTTCTATTGGACTACGACATCCCCAAATCTCTTGTTGAGAAAGCCTGCGCAATTACTCCTGGTTTAGAGTCGCCAACGATTTCACCATTGCAAAATGCTGATTGGGTTGCTGTTCGCGCCATGGTTAAACGTAAAGAGACTAATGATGTGATGGATGAACTATGGGCTATAGGCGCACGCGGAATTTTGGTTACCGATATCCACGCCTGTCGCCTCTAGTTGATTATTGAACGGTTATCTCTGCGCTATTGCTTAATGCAATCGGAGTGAGAGCCTGACTGAGAGTCTCCTTCGTAGCCCCAGAGAGCACAAATTCCATGATGGTGAGTGGAGTTGAAGCCAAGCGAGTGACACGTTCGATATTTGCACCGCTCTGACTCATCGATGCAGTCAGCTCCGAGATAGCCTTTGGATTTAGTTTCTTAGAGGAAATTAAAACGTGAACTAGGTTTGATTTGGTCGATAACGCTGATTTTTCTTCGTATGAAAAAAGAGTGGCAATATCAACGTCTAAACTAACTGCGCAACTATCTAAATCAGCTGCAATTGCACTCTCATGTGCAGGGTTCAAGGCGATTAGAACGGTGAGAATGAGCCGATCTTTAATCACTACCTGTTCAATGTCCACAATTGTTATAGCAAAGGGTGAAAGGACCTCAAAGAGGGATGCAGCAATCCCGGGCTTATCTACGCCACTGAGAAGGATAAGACCGGTGTATTGCTCGTTATCTGCGCTAGTAATCATGATGAGGCCAAGATTATCTTAAAATCACATCGCGTAATCGCCATTATTTCGATGTTTCAACCTCTCTAACCAGTATCTTCTTGCTCTATGACCACTTCACCTGTTCTCGAGCTGAGCGATGTTTCAGTACGTCGTGGTGAGAAGATCATTTTGGGGCCTTTAAATTTTCAAATAGCTCAGGGGGAGCGTTGGGTCATCCTTGGTCCCAACGGCGCTGGAAAATCAACCCTTTTGCAGATTTTGGCAACAAAGATTTTTCCAACACATGGAACTGTCAGTGTTTTAGGTAAACAAATGGGAAGAGTTGATCTCTTTGAACTGCGCACACGCATTGGAATCTGTGGCGCTCCTATTGCTGAGGATATTCCAGGAGATGAGAAAGTTAAAGACGTTGTTTTAACAGCAGCATATGCAATTTTGGGTAGATGGAATGAAGATTATGACCTGTGGGATGAATCAAGAGCTATAGCGCTGTTAACTACTTTTGGTGTGCGTGAATTAGGAGATCGTCTCTATGGATCGCTGAGTGAAGGTGAGAAGAAACGCACGCAAATCGCACGAGCACTCATGGCTGATCCCGAGCTTCTACTTCTTGATGAACCTGCAGGTGGGTTAGATGTTGGTGGCCGTGAAGATCTTTTGCGCCGCTTTGCTAATTTTGCAGCCGATCCAAGCGCTCCAGCAACGATATTGGTTACACACCACATCGAAGAGATACCTATGGGAACAACACATGCCTTACTTCTCAAAGATGGACAGATAGCAGTCTCTGGTCCAGTAGATGCGGTAATTACATCAGAGCATATTTCTGCAATTTTTAATGAAAAAATCTCTGTTACGCAAGATTCCGGTCGTTTCTTCGCGCGTTCCTATCAATAGTTATGGCCCTATTTGACCAACTGCACCCTGATTGGCAAAAAACTCTGAGCGATTATCGCCGACTCGTAACCACAATTGATTCACTAATCGATAAAAATGATGTTACTCCTGCTTATTCAGATATTTTCGCGGCCTATCAACTGCCACCCAAGGCAATAAAGGTTGCAATATTTGGGCAAGATCCCTACCCGACACCAGGTTATGCCCACGGCTTAGCTTTCTCTGTTTCACAAAGTACTCAACCCTTGCCTGCCTCATTGAGAAATATTTTCAAGGAGTTAGAGAGTGATTGCGGTGTGAAGGTTGCTGACAACGGGGATTTACATCGCTGGGCTGATCAAGGGGTACTTCTTCTGAATCAGATTCTTACAACCAAACCTAAACAATCACTCGCTCATGAGAGTTTTGGATGGCAGGAGTTCACTGCAGCCACAGCAAAAGCAGTGGGAGAATCTGGTGCTATCGGAATTTTTTGGGGCTCAAAGGCGCAGCAATTTGCACAATATTTTGAACCCAATCTTTCAATTTCCTCGCCACATCCAAGTCCGCTATCTGCCTATAGAGGTTTCTTCGGTTCGGCCCCATTTTCGAAAACGAATGCAATGTTACGCGCACAGGGCAAGAGCGAAATTAACTGGTAGAAATACTAAAGCCCCGCAGATTTCTCTACGGGGCTTTAGTTTGAAACTTACTGCAGATTTAGCCAATCCACGCGTTAATAGGTGAGGATAGGAAATAAACCATAAATAACCCTGATACGAGAAGTAGCAATGGATGTACTTCTTTGCCACGACCCTGAACTACGCGGATAACCACGTGAGTAACAAAGCCAGCACCGATACCTACAGAAATATTGTAAGTAAATGGCATCAAGATAATTGTTAGGAATGCTGGGATTCCAATACCCAAGTCATTCCAATCAATGTTTTTGATCTGTGACATCATGAGGAAACCTACGATGATCAGAGCAGGAGTTGCAGCCTCATAAGGAATGATTGCAACGAGTGGTGCTAAGAATGTTGTGAGTAGGAATGCAATTCCAGTCACGACTGAGGCAAGCCCAGTGCGAGCACCTTCACCCACACCAGCTGCTGATTCAATGTAGCTGGTATTTGATGAAATACCTGCCGCACCACCTGCTGCAGCTGCAACAGAGTCAACCAAAAGAATCTTCTGGATGTTATCAACGTTGCCATCTTTATCAGCAAGACCAGCTTCATGACCAATTGCGGTAACTGTTCCAACAGTGTCGAAGAAATCAGAAAGCAAGAGGGTGAAAAGCAGAAGAATCGCTGCGATTAATGAAACGTTATCGACACTAAAGGCGCCTAGTAAATCAAACTGACCAGTGAAATCAAACTCTGGCACAGCAACAATTTCTTTTGGAACTGAAGGAATATTCAATCCCCATCCGCCATCTACGATTGTTGGAGGATTTCCAGGAGTGAATCCTGGTGCAATGTTGTACATTTTTTGGATAACAATCGCCAGAACAGTTGCTCCGGTGATTCCAATGAGGATTGCTCCCTTAACCTTGCGAACCATCAGTGCGATGATGAGGAGGGTTCCAAAAACGAAAACCACTGTTGGCCAGCCAACAAGGGAACCATTTACACCAAGGCCTACTGGAACTGGACCGCTAGCAGTACGACGAACGAAACCAGCATCAACAAGACCGATAAGGGCGATGAATAGGCCGATACCAACTGAGATTGCAATCTTGATTTGTGGTGGAACAGCCTTAAACACTGCTACACGGAAACCGGTTAGCACTAGTACCAAGATGATTAATCCTTCAAGAACAACAAGGCCCATTGCTGCAGCCCATGTCATCTTTGAAGCGATACCAACAGCAACAAAAGTGTTGAGACCAAGACCAGTAGCTAGAGCTAATGGGTAGTTAGCAATTGATCCCATAAGGATTGTTAACACACCAGCAACAAGTGCTGTAGTAGCTGCGACCATTGCAGGTGCAGGTGCAGCACCTCCGAAGAGGAACTGTCCGTTTGCATCTGGTGAATACGCCAAGATGATCGGGTTAAGAGCCACGATGTAGGCCATTGTGAAGAAGGTTACGAGTCCGCCTCGAACCTCTTGGCCAATGGTTGAGCCACGTTCTGAGATTTTAAAATAGGAATCCAGCATGGATAGCGCCTTTCTAATTTTGTTAACGGGGGTGTTTGCGACCCCGTGCGAAGTAAACGGCCAACGCACGCCGAGGGAATTCTTTTAGGGTAGTAGTTACTTGCTCGTAAGTCTGGAAACAACACCCAGGGCAACGGCGATAGATTGACCGATTAAGAGGGCAAAGAGCAGTGTTCCGAGCCCGACGGTGCCACCGAGCAGCCATCCCAGGGCAAATACGGTGCTTTCAATAGCTAAACGGACTCTGCCTACTCGAATTCCACTCTTGAAGTGAATTCCAGTCATCAGCCCATCACGGGGCCCAGGTCCTAGGCCACATGTGATGTAGAGAGCAGATGCAGCTCCGACCATGCCAATTCCTAGGAGTGTGTAAAGAATTCCAATCAAATAATTCTCTTGCAAGGGAATGTAGGTCACACCGATTTCAATAGCTAAGGCAATAATCACAATGTTTGAAATAGTTCCAAATCCAGGTTTTTCACGTAGTGGAATCCAACCTAAAAGAACGAGAGCACTTATACCGAACGTTGACCAACCCATGGTGATATCTAAATTTCTAGAAATTCCCTGCGCTAATACAGACCAAGGTCCATTACCGATATTGCTTTGAATGACGAAAGCATCACCGAGACCAAAAATGAAAAGTCCTACCCACAAAATCAATACACGTGTGAAACCTAGATCCCACTTGGATTTCGCCGTCCAAGGTGTTACTGGAACTGTGCGGTGTGGGCGAAGAAACTCCATGAATGCGTGAGAGGACATTGAGGGAGTCTAGTGCAACTACTAACGCCTTAAGAGGCTATTCTTGAACAATGTTTCCAGGAATCGGCACCCTCATCAATGTCATTGCAATCATTGGGGGAGCAGGACTCGGTATTTTCGTTGGCCATAGGTTAAGTTCAAAGACAAGAACTCTGCTCACAGATGTTTTAGGTCTGGCAACTCTTCTCGGTGCTGCGTCGGCATTAATACCAATGTGGTCAGCTCGTTATGTTGATTCATTACCTCCTGGGTGGCCTTTATTGGTGGTCCTAGGTTCTCTGATTTTCGGTGGCCTTATTGGTTCTGCACTTGGATTAGAAGATCGCTTGGACCATTTGGGTGAAAATCTTCGTAAGAAATTCAAAGCTTCTAAGGAAAGTTCCTTCGTAGAGGGTTTTGTTACAGCCTCTCTTCTATTTGCAATTGGACCGCTCGCTATATTGGGAAGTATTAGCGATGGAATGTCTAATGGAATAGATCAACTCCTACTTAAGAGCACACTCGACTTTTTCGCTGCGATGGCATTTGCTTCCTCCCTTGGTTGGGGAGTGGCAGTGGCTGCAATTCCAGTTGCCTTGTATCAAGGATTCTGGACAGTTATCGGTCTAGGCCTTGGAGAGATTCTGGCTGGTTACCAAGTCGATGCAATGACTATCGTCGGCGGAGTGCTTCTTATCGGCATTGGTTTGCGTCTTCTGAGCATCAAGCATGTTGCAGTTGGTAATTTGCTGCCAGCCTTAGCAATAGCACCGCTTCTTGCGATGCTTGTTCATTCTTTTATCTAGAAAGTTGCGCCGTCAATAACGAAGCGGTATTTAACATCGCTGGCAATCGTGCGCTCATAGGCAGCATTTGCATAAGATGCATCGATAACTTCAACATCGCTCACGATTGAATGCTTTCCACAGAAATCTAACATTTCTTGCATCTCCGGTATTCCACCAATCATTGAACCAGCTAAGCGTCTGCGGCCGTTTAGCAATGCTCCAGCGTTGACCTCATAAGGCTTTCCTGGAAGACCGATAACCACGAGGGTGCCATCGAGTTTGAGGAGGTCGAGATACTCGTTGATATCCAAAAACGCACTAACGGTGTTGAGAACTAGATCGAATTTTTTAGTTAATGGTTTTAGCGATCCAGCAGCACTGGTGTCAACAAAGTGCTTTGCTCCCATAGCTAACGCATCTGCCTTTTTCGACGGTGAGTGGGAGAGCACAGTAACTTCAGCGCCCATTGCAACTGCAAACTTAACGCCCATATGCCCGAGACCGCCAAGTCCCATCACAGCTACTTTGCTACTTGAGGTGACATTCCATTTTCGAATTGGAGAATACAAAGTGATTCCTGCACACAGAAGTGGTGCAACGCCATCGAGTGAGAGGTTTGCTGGAATGTGAACTGCGTAATCCTCGTTGATAACAAAAACATTTGAGTAACCACCGAGAGCCACGGTTGTTCCATCACGTTCCATTGTGTTGTAAGTGCCAGTCATGCCTTCTTCGCAGTACTGCTGTAATCCAGCGAGACAGCTCGCGCATTTTCTACATGAATCGATAAACACTCCGACACCAATGCGATCGCCAACTTTAAACTTAGTCACAGAGCTACCTATTGCGCTGACTGTGCCAGCGATTTCATGGCCGGGAACCATGGGGAAAATTGCAGGACCCCACTCTTCGCGCACTTGATGGATATCTGAGTGGCAGATACCCGCATAAGCGATATCTAGAGCAACATCGTGGGCACCAAGTTCACGTCGTTCGAATTCATATGATGTGAGATCTGCCTTGGCTGATAACGCTGCTAAACCACGTGCCTTCATTGTTGCTCCTTGAATAGATTATTGGTTGAACGGTAGAGGTTGCGAAGATACATGACCGGCGCGAGAAGCGCGCGCTGTAACTTGGCGCATGTGGTGTCTACGACAGAGAACTTCATAGCCAACTTCACTGCCAGGTGAAACATCTCCAACAACTACTTGTTCACCCTCGATAACCATGGTGCCACCAACGGTTCGAGCATTATGAGTGGCACGTGAGCCACACCAGCACAAGGCCTCAACCTGCAAAGTATTAACGCGATCTGCCAATTCAACTAACCGAGCTGAACCAGGAAAGAGCATTGTGCGAAAATCACTAAGGATTCCAAAAGCGTAAACATCGATACCAAGTCCATCAACGATGCGAGCTAGTTGCTCAATCTGTTTTGGTTCATAGAACTGGGCCTCGTCGCAGATGATGTAATCAATGCGATCACCTGCAGAGAGTGCATCGACAACAAACTTATGAATGTCTAGCGCTGGAATAACTTCAATTGCAGGGCTAGATAGACCTAAACGTGAGGAGATGATTCCGCTACCTGCTCGATCTTTATTGGTAAAAATCAGACCGGTTCTTCCGCGACTTTGATGATTATGGGCGGTCTGAAGGGCAAGGGTGGATTTACCGCTATCCATCGTCCCGCAGTAGTAGATCAGTTCAGCCATGGAATGCATCTTGCCACAGAGTTAGGCAAAGAGCCCCTTAGCAATTAGGGCTTGTTCTAGCTTGGGCAGTAATTTCAATGCCATTTCAACTGAGATGTGAGATGCGTCGCGATAGGCAACGCTTCCATCAACAATGGCTGGGCAGTATGAGGAACATAACCAAGGAGTTGGGTCGATTATTTCAAAGCCAGAGATGATGGACACACGAGATTTTTCCGTCGAATCACAAACACTCGAGGTCCGAGAAGCTAAACAGTTGGGAATATCTCGCAAAGGTCGGGGAGTGTCACTGATATAGATCAGATGATTAGTTGTGCCTTTCAAATCATTGAGAAGCCTTCTTTGGCCATCGCTCCACCATTTCGAGCGACTAACTTTCTGATTTGCTGGCGTGAAATATTGGAAGCTACTGGTAATGACTGCCATAGGTTTAATCTTGGCAATTCTCTCAATGGAGTTTTGGCGCCATTTGGTGCAGTGAACCATTTTGAAAGCACCTTGATCCGGGCGTTTTGAATCTACAGCAGGGCATGCAGATTTAGTGAGTGAGACGAGCTTGAAGCCGCGTTCATTGGCCAGTTTTTCAAGGGTTGGAAACCACTGGGCAGCATGCGAGTCTCCATAAAGAACAATTGTTTTCGAAGAATTCTTGTTGCCATAGGTGCAAAATCCAGATTTAGTTTCGCCATAGTTAACATGGCAACCATCTCCATAGACGGCTGGCTTTTCCATGACCTTTACTAAGTCGAATTGGTAGGAGATATCGCCTTTAGTTGTAATGATGGAGGATGCACTAAAGGCTATCAAGACTCCGGCAACTAGTGAGACTGCAGTGGTAATAGCTGCGCCTTTGTAAATGGTTTTAGGGGCAAGTTTCTTGTGTCTTAAAGGTTCTTCCACGTACTTGCTCGTGAAGTGAGCCAGAATAATCGTGAGCAATATGCATAAAAATCGCTCGTAAAAACGAAGTGGTCTGCCAAGGGCGCTGCTAGGAAGTACTAATGCAGGCCAATGCCAGAGGTATAACGGGTATGAAATAGCTCCTAGCCACTGACTCAGACGTGAATTAGATAAATCATTAAAGAGTGGTGGCCAATACTTAATTGATGCAAGCAGTACAACTGTTGCTAATACGGGAAGCAACGCATTCTTGCCTGGGAAGGCCGTGTTCTCATTGAAGTTAAGTGAAGAGAATGCAATTCCAATCAGACCTAGCCACGGAAGGATTCGAATCCTTCTTTTTGTTTCTGGAATGAAGAGTAGGAGTGCTCCAAAACCTAACTCCCATGCTCGCGTTGGCAATGAGTAGAAGGCCCAGATGGGCGCAGCTTGTGTGAGATAGATCGAAAAAAGTAGTGAGCATAAAGTTGTAATTGCGATCCCACCAAGAATGACTTTTTTGCCATAACGCGCCAGAAAGAGGATGAAAAGTGGCCATACGAGGTAGAACTGCTCTTCAACTGCTAAAGACCAGTAGTGAATAAATGGTGATGGCGTTGCATTCAAATTCTGATAATCGTTTTGCCACCAAGCAAAGAGATAGTTAGAGATGTAAGTTGCAGCGGCAAAGAGATCTCTGCCAAGGGACTCACGAGTAATTGGTGGGAAGAGAATCCAAGCAAAGATGGCCGTTACGAATAGGACGAAAACTGATGTTGGTAGAAGACGCTTGATACGACGTTGGTAGAAGCTTTTTAGATCAAGAGTTCCGGTCTTCTCTATCTCTCTTAGAATGAGGCCAGTGATTAAATAGCCTGAGATAACATAGAAGATGTCTACGCCAATGAATCCGCCAGGAACAAGACGGGCGTGAAAGACCGTGACTAAAATTGCTGCGAGAGCGCGAAGGCCCTGAATTTGAGTAATGCGCATTATTAAGAAACTACCAGCGAGTGAACTGGAATCTGTGGGTATTTTTCAGATAAGCGGGCGCGGCCATCTAATGCCTTTATTTCTAATAGCGCCAATATTTGATAGACAGTTCCACCGGCTCGGTTAACGAGTTGAATTGCAGCATCGAGTGTCCCACCGGTTGCCAACACATCATCAATCAAAAGCACTTCACCTGCAAAAGGGATTGCATCGACATGAATCTCTAAAATATCAGTTCCGTATTCAAGTCCATAGCTTTGGGAGAAAACCGTGTGGGGGAGTTTGCCGGCTTTTCGAATAGGAACGAATCCAGTTTTCATTTTGTTTGCCAACGCTGAGGCGAAGATAAATCCTCTTGCTTCAATGCCAGCGATAGAAGTTGTGGGACGTGCAAATTGCGCAAAGTGATCAGTTACCGCCGAGAAGGCCTGACCATCAGCAAGAAGAGGGGTGATGTCTTGAAAAAGGATTCCTGGCTTCGGATAGTCAGGAATTGCTCGAATGAGTGAGACAGCCTCATCGATCTTCATGTGCTCATCATAACGAATGTGTCCGAGAGGGGACTTGAACCCCTAATCCCTTACGGGAACTAACACCTCAAGCTAGCGCGTCTGCCAATTCCGCCACCCGGACTAAGTGCTGGGAAAGGATAGCAATTTGATGAGAGAATGGCGAAATGACTACATCATCACGCACCGAACTTGAAAATGAAGCTATCCGTATTTGCCAGGAATTGATCCAAATTCCATCAGTTAATTATGGAGATGGAAAAGGCGACGAGAAGGCAGTTGCAGCACATGTGATGAAGTTGCTCACCGAAGTTGGAATTGAAGCAAAGATGTATGAAGCTGCACCCGGTCGCTGCAATGTCATCGCACGTATCAAGGGAACAGATTCCACTCGTCCAGGATTAGTTCTTCATGGTCACATAGATGTTGTCCCCGCAAATGCTGATGATTGGTCGGTAGATCCGTTCAGTGGAGAAATTCGCGACGGAATGATCTGGGGTCGCGGAGCAGTAGACATGAAAAATATGGATGCAATGATTTTGGCTACTGTGCGAGATTGGGCGCGCACTGGTTACAAGCCAAAGCGCGACATCGTTCTAGCATTTTTCGCCGATGAAGAAGCTGGAAGCATTTACGGTTCACATTGGATGGTTGATAAGCACCCAGAAGTATTTGCTGGATGTACGGAAGCGGTTTCAGAGGTTGGTGGATTCTCAGTAACAGTCGCCGGCGGAAAACGTCTCTATCTCATTGAAACTGCTGAAAAGGGTATTCACTGGATGCGCCTTACCGCACATGGCCGTGCTGGACATGGCTCAGTTACTAATAATGAAAATGCGCTCACTCGCTTAAGTGAAGCGGTGGCAAAGATTGGTAATCATCAATGGCCGCAGCGCTACAGCGCTACTGTCAAAGCGTTTTTCAAAAAGGTAGCAGCAGAAACTGGTAAGGAATACAACGAGAAGGATTTAACACCACTTCTAAGCGAACTTGGCTTTGCTGCACGCATGGTTGGGGCAACTCTGCAGAACACAGCTAACCCAACGATGCTTGAAGCCGGATATAAAGCAAATGTTATTCCTGGATCGGCAAGTGCGGTTGTGGATGGACGTTTCATTCCTGGCTTTGAGGATGAGTTGAATGAAACTATCAAATCTCTCATCGGGCCAGATATCACCATCGAAACAATTACTACGGATAAAGCATTAGAGGTTCCTTTTGAGGGAGATCTTGTTGATGCAATGTGTGCAGCGATTATGGTTGAGGATCCAGAAGGTGTTCCAGTTCCATATGTGATGAGTGGTGGAACTGATAACAAAGCTCTGGCTGAATTAGGAATTATTGGTTACGGGTTTTCGCCACTTAAACTCGATGCAGACTTTGACTTCATGGCGCTATTTCATGGAGTTGATGAGCGAGTGCCTATTGAGGGACTTACATTTGGTGTGCGAGTACTAAAGGATTTCTTAGAACACGCCTAAAGGCTGATGTCATCCAAAGCATTGCGTACGATGTCGGGAAGAGAAATCTCTTCACTTTTTAGCACGCCGCGTAGTTGAGCGCCCGTTCTGGCACCGATAATTGTGCTTGTTACACCGGGCGCATCTCTTACCCACGCAAGTGCAATCTCTAGTGGTGAATAACCTAAGCCACTTGCTGCAACGCAGACTGACTCAACAATGCTGCTACTTCTTGAATCCAAATACGGTGCGATGTCTTTTGCAAAGTGAGGAGCAGCTCCACGGGAATCACTCGGTATCCCGTTGCGATACTTACCCGTGAGAACACCACGTCCGAGGGGAGCCCAAGCTAGAAAACCCACACCGCACGCTTGCGCACTATCTAAGATCTCTATCTCAGCGTCGCGATTAAGTAGTGAGTATTCACTTTGAATAGAAGTGATTGGGGCTTTTGCAGAGTTACTAATCTGTTTGGTGGCCGATTGTGCAAGTTGCCATCCTGTGAAATTTGAAACACCGACATAGCGAGCACGACCGGTGCTATATGCATAATCAAGAGCTGAGAGCGTGTCATCGATAGGTGCAATCGGATCCCACGAGTGAACCTGCCAAATATCTACGAAGTCTGTTCCCAGTCTTGCTAAAGAACGATCTAACTCGGCGATGAGTGCATGACGCGAATTATCAACTGTGCGCACACCTTCAGGAAAGGTCAGACCTGCCTTAGTGGCAATAACAACTTCGTCGCGTTGAAAAAGAGTTCCGATAAGTCCACCGATAACGCGTTCACTATCTCCATCGCCGTAGGTTGCAGCGGTGGCACTGGTCTGCTGCTTCGTGTTCGTCGGTATCGCGACCCCACGTCATCGTCCCTAGCGCTAAACGCGAGAGCATAAGCCCGCTATTTCCCGCTTTTCGCATCTGCATGGAGAGACCCTAGCAAGTCATGAGAGTAAAACCTGCGATAGCCTTTGCGTTATGCAGATAGTTTTGATTAGACATGCCCATTCTCAAGCAAATGCTCGAGGAGTCTTATCTGGGCGTCTTCCCAATATCTCTCTTTCTGAAAAGGGAATCAAGCAGTCCGAAGAACTTGCTGTCAGATTAGGCGTTTTCCCAATCTCACAAATCCGCATGAGTCCCATGCAAAGGTGCCACGAAACAATTACGCCTTGGCTCAAAGCTCTTCCGCAGGCAAGTCAGAAGCTCCTCGTTAAGGATGAGAATCTCACTGAAGTTGATTACGGCAGTTGGAGTGGAAAAAAGCTGTCTGTTCTCTCACGCCATAAATTATGGAAGACAGTCCAAGGTAATCCCTCTGCGATGTATTTTCCCGAAGGTGAAGGCTTAGCTCATATGCAGCAAAGGGCTATGAAAGCCGTTCATGAGTCTGTGAATTCAAAACGCAGTGGCGCTGCTGTATTGGTAAGCCATGGTGATGTCATTAAAGCCATCGTTGCTAGCGCTCTTGGAATGCATCTAGATGATTTCCAAAGAATTGTGATCGATCCGGCCTCTGTAACGATTTTGGATTTTTCACATGGGCAAGCACGTCTAACTCTGATGAATGACTCACGCTCTGTTCTCCATGATGTTTTGTCGGGTCCTAAGCGAAGTAAAAACCTACTCGGTGGTGGCGCAGGAAAATGAGCTACGAGTTCAAGAGCGTAGACCGCTTTATTTGTGGAACTGTGGGTGAGCCGGGAGAACGGGAGTTCTATCTCCAGGTTCGCGCTGGATCAGCGTTAGTGAGTGCGTCTCTTGAAAAATCACAAGCTTCAACGTTGGCAGAGCGTTTATCCATTTTGTGCAAACAA
>JBDLTD010000008.1:0-16819 GCA_039799185.1 Actinomycetota bacterium
GCACGCGAGTCATCAAGAAGATGTTGTAATCAATTCCCAATGCAACCAAGAAGATGAAAGCAAAGAGTGGGAACGAGTTATCACCTCCGGCAAAACCAAGTACATGGTTGAAGACAAGTGCGCAAACACCAAGAGTTGCAAAGTATGAGAGCAAGACAGTTCCAAGAAGGACTATCGCACTCAAGATACTGCGCAGCAGTAATCCAAGGATGATTGTGATAACCAGCAAGATAATAGGGATAATCGTTTTGTTATCTCGATTGTTGGCTGTGCGAACATCCAGGTAAACCGCACTTGTTCCACCAACTAATGATGAAGCATCTGCATTACGTGCAAGTTCGCGAATTTTAGGAATATCGTTTCCAGCTTCTACGCTATCTGGAGCCTTATCCAGAGTTACATTCAAAATAGCCTTGTTGTTAACGACCTTCATCACCTTAGTGACAGGATCAACTAGAGGTGAAATATCTGTTACCCCTGGTGCGTTCTTAACTGCAGCAGTTACCGCCTCAATTTTATCGACTGCGACAACAATCTGAGTTGGGTCACCCTCTCCGCCAGGGAAGTGAGTAACGAGAAGCTTTTGCCCAACAACAGACTCTGGATTTCCAGTAAATGTGTCTACTGTGCCAAGGCCATCAGCCTTGAGAGTTGTTGAAGCGAATGCGAAAAGTAATAGGACTGAACCTGTTACAACCCAAGCCTTGCGGGGATTGCGTCCAATTCCATTTGCAAGCTTTGACCATGGACCACTCATCACATGATCATCGCCATCAAAGTGTGGTCGACGTGGCCAGAATATCCAGCGACCAAAGAGTAATAGAAGTGCAGGCAGCAATGTCAAAATTGTGATCATCGCGCAAACAATTCCAATAGCTCCTACTGGGCCAAGGCCCGCAGTATTTGTTAATTGACTAAATAATAAAACAAGTAAGGAAATAGAAACCGTAGAACCTGATGCAAGAATTGGTTCCCACACGCCCTTATATGCGCTCTTCATCGCATCGAAACGGCTCTCATGAAGATGTAGCTCCTCGCGATAACGAGCGATGAGTAAAAGTGCATAGTCGGTAGCTGCACCGATTACCAGAACCGAGAGAATTCCCTGCGATTGCCCATCAACATCAATGATGTCATTTTTTGCAAGTAGATAAACAATTCCACCTGCAGTCGATAAAGCAAAGAGTGAAGATAAGAGAGGGATAATCCACAAAATTGGAGATCGATAAACAATAATCAAAATAAGTGCAACAACGCCAAGTGTTGTTAGGAGCAATGTAGAGTCCAAAGTCCCAAACGCACTGAATAGATCTCCTAGTAATCCGCCTGGACCTGTTACGTATGGCGTCAGACCATTGGCTTCTGCAATTGGCTTAATGTCAGCACGAAGGGCAGCAACAACTTCTGGTAGAACAGGCTTGTCATTAGGTAGAACTTTCGAGATTGCATTTCCATCTAATGGAATATTGGCCAAAATTGCTTTGCCATCTTGTGAAGGAAAAACAGTGACTTGTTGTCCTGGTGCTAAGAAATCAGAAATCTTTGCTGATGTTCCATCCAGTGTTAACGCACCAACCTTAGAAATGTGTGCATTAATCGCTGCAAATGTTTCAGGTGTCGATGTTCCTTCAAACAAAATTAATGTAGGAAAATTGAAGCTGTCCTTGCTTGAGAAAGTGGCAATAACATCTGCAGCCTTTGTTGCTTCTGCGCCTTTTGGCAAGAACGAAGAGTTGTTGTTCTCTTGAACTGAAGAGAGCTTGCCAAATAGAGGACCCATAACCCCAGTTATGCCAAACCAAACGATCACTACCAAGAGTGCGATGGCAAAGGGTTTGCGGGTTTTTTGAATTGACTGCGTGGACATGATGAAGGCGGCCTTTCCTATAGGTCTGATATGGCTTCAATTGGTAAGGAGCCAAGCCTACCTTTAGGCTAGCGATGTGCCCGTTGTAACCCAGCCGAACCAGAGTGCTATAGCCCTCACCCGACATGGCCTGATTGATTATGAAAAGGCATGGGAAGAACAACGCACTATTCACTCAGAAGTTGCTCAGGGAGTTCGCCCCAATACTTTGCTGTTACTCGAGCACCCATCGGTCTATACAGCCGGCCGTAGAACTTTAGATTCAGAAAAACCTCAGGATGGAACTCCGGTCATTGAAGTTGATCGCGGTGGAAAAATTACATGGCACGGACCAGGACAACTTGTTGGGTACCCAATCGTGAAACTTTCTCAGCCACATGAACTTGTTGGCTTTGTTCGCGAAATTGAACGCGGACTGATAAATGTCTGTGAAGATTTAGGAATTAGCGCAACCTGTGTTTCCGGTCGCTCTGGTGTTTGGGTCATTGATGAAAAAGGTGATCGCAAAATAGCTGCCATAGGAATACGAGTGAGTAAGGGCGTGACCATGCATGGCTTTGCACTCAATGTCTGTCCAGATTTAAGCGCCTTCAATCAAATCATCCCCTGCGGCATTGCAGATGCTGATGTCACTTCAATTTCTCAAGAGCTTGGCCGTAACATAAGCATTGAAGAAGTTTCCCCAATAGTCGAAAGACATATGATTGAATCGTTAAAGAAGGTGTGCGCATGACTCTTGCCCCAGAAGGTCGCAAATTAATCCGCATCGAAGCACGCAATGCTGAAGTTCCTATTGAGCGAAAGCCTGAATGGATTAAGACCAAGGCTCATATGGGCCCTGAATACACCCGTCTACAAAGCCTTGTTAAATCCGAAGGCTTACACACTGTCTGCCAAGAGGCAGCTTGTCCAAACATCTTTGAATGTTGGGAAGATAAAGAAGCAACATTTCTCATTGGTGGCGATAAGTGCACACGTCGTTGCGATTTCTGCAACATCGACACAGGAAAGCCTGACCCCCTAGATCGCGAAGAACCGCGCAAGGTCGCAGAATCTGTTAAAGCGATGGGACTTAAGTACGCAACCATCACTGGTGTGACACGTGATGACTTGCCTGATGAAGGTGCTTGGCTCTATGCCGAAACAATTCGCATGGTGCATGAGTTAAATCCAGGTACTGGCGTTGAAATGTTGGCCCCTGACTTTCATGCGAAGGCGCACTTACTCAATGAAATCTTTGAAACTCGCCCTGAAGTTTTCGCTCATAACTTGGAGACTGTCCCCCGTATTTTTAAGCGAATTCGCCCAGCCTTTACTTATGAGAAATCCTTAACGGTTATCTCTATGGCCCGTGATTTTGGCTTAGTTACCAAATCAAATCTCATCCTTGGTTTGGGTGAAACTCGAGAAGAAGTTACCCAAGCCCTCGTTGATCTACATGATGCTGGCTGTGACTTAATAACTATTACTCAGTACTTGCGACCAACGAGCCGCCACCATCCAGTCGAGCGCTGGGTTAAACCTGAAGAGTTTGTTGAACTTGCTAAAGAAGCAACAGATATTGGTTTCCTTGGGGTAATGAGCGGGCCGCTAGTGCGTTCTAGTTATCGTGCTGGTCGCCTCTATAAGCAGGCAACGGATGCAAAGGCAGCTCGTGGCTGATCTTGTCTATCCCCCAGTAATTGCGGCGATAAAAACTTTCTGGAAAGTTCTTGGGCTTCGTTTTGATTTTAGTGGTGAAGAAAATATCCCACGCAAAGATGGCGCAATTCTTGCTATCAATCATGTGAGCTATCTAGATTTTGCAATCACTGGAACTGCAGCTCTGCCTGCTGGGCGCTATGTGCGCTTCATGGCTAAGAAAGAGATCTTTGCCAACAAATTAGCAGGCCCCCTTATGCGCGGCATGCACCACATCAGCGTTGATCGCAGCAGTGGTTCTGCATCTTTTGTTGCCGCTCTTCGCGCTCTTAAGGCTGGCGAAATTATTGGCATCTTTCCTGAGGGCACAACCTCAACCTCATTTGAAATAAAGGAGCTTAAATCTGGAGCAGTCAGATTAGCGATGGGTGCTGGTGTGCCGATTATTCCAACGATTATTTGGGGAAGTCAGAGAATTTGGACTAAGGGCGTTAAGCGAAACCTCAAGCACAATAAATTCCCTGTAACAGTGGTCTTTGGTGAGCCAATCTTTTATGAACGTGGAGCAGATGTTGAGCAGGCCGAGTTACATTTGCGCGAAACGTTGCTAGCCATGTTGCGCCAGGTGCAAGAAAATTACCCTGATAGCCATGTGGGCCAACGTTGGGCTCCCACCCGCCTTGGTGGAACCGCCCCTGCCCCACTAAACTAAAGACATGTTCAAGAGAAAAGCTAAAGAAAAGAAGATTAAGACTCCTCGCTTCCAAACCTTTCGTGATGCCTACGCTGTCACTAAGCAGGTTAAGCCTTGGATCGGTATAGCCCTTGTCGCAATATTTCTAACAACACTTTCAATCGGTGTTGGTATCGGCATAGCTGTTGATCACCCAGTATATGTTGGCTTCATTTTCACCCCGCTTTCTTTTCTAGCAACTCTTCTCGTCTTCACTCGCGTTGCAGGACGCGCTGCATACTCATCAATTGATGGCCAAATAGGTGCTGGTGCAAGCGTGTTGATGGCAATCCGCAAAGGATGGACAACCACTCCAGCCGTTGCAGTCTCACGCAATCAAGACATGGTCCACCGAAGTGTTGGCCGCGCAGGAATAGTTCTAACAGGTGAAGGTTCACCAAACACTGTGCGTCAACTACTACAGGATGAGCACAAGAAGACTGAGCGCTTTGCTCCTGGAGTTCCAGTGTTTGAAGTATTCGTTGGCGATAATTCAGGACAAGTTCCAATTCGTAAATTGCAAAAACATCTGGCTAAGTTGCCAAAGAAATTATCTGCGCATCAAATGCGTGAAGTACGTGCTCGCCTGAAGGCAGTTGGTGGTTTGTCTATGCCAATTCCTAAGGGTCCGATGCCTACTCGTGCGCCAAAGATTCGCTAATACATCTTTAGATTGAAAGATTGATTCTTTCTCCATCGTGTAGCTGTTGATCTGGCAAACCCTTGAGTACATGCACCTTTGCCTCACCGATCACTACCCACTCGGTATCTCCCGTGCGCTTGACGATTGCCGTGAGCTCATCAACGCCTATCAGAATTGAGTTATCGGGAACATGCAGTAAAACTTTGGCAGCGCTTTCTGGAATCCACTTGAAGAACTTATTAAAATGAGGAATAACACGAATCTCTGGCAATAAATTCAATCCTGCTGTTGGTACCTTTTTCAGTAAGCGAAAATTAGGAATATGCGCGCTAAGTACCATCGCTCCTGCGCTGCATCCTGCAAGTGATGCTCCGCTTTTCCAGTTTTCTAGAATTGCATCCCACAGCGGTGTATCAATTAAAACCTGGGCTAGATGGTGTGGGTCTCCCCCAGACATGTACATCAGTGCGCTATTTGCTACAGCATCAACATATTCTTGATTGAACGCATCCTCACGTGTGAAGATAGGTAGATAGGTTGATTCAACACCAAGGTTTTTTGCTTGCCTAAGTCCAAGTTCTTTCCAATACTCCAAGCGATCACTGCTTTCGCGTCCTGCCGCAGTTGGAATTTGTAGATACCTGGCCTCTTTGCCGTTCTTTACTCCATCATCAATGAGAGATTTTTCAAACTGGCTCATTGCAGGTAGATATTCGCCTGAACCAACCAGTGCGAGTGAGCCATTCATTTGGCAAGTGTAGGCCGAGTTAAGTTGATTAAATCAAAACTGCTCTAACTTCTTGTTAGTACCGATCCACTTAAGCGCTCATGGATTCCACGACCGTTCACATCAAAAGTAACTGCCGTGACTACTAGAACTATGAGCACTGTACGGATCAGAGCTTGAGATAAAGAGATTGCCCCTCCATCTTCAAAACGAACGACCTTCATCCCAAAGAGGCGGTGACCCAGAGTTGCACCTTGCAAGGCAGTGAGAATCCAAACTTCTAGGAAGAAGATCGCAAGAACATAGAGGGAACTATTCGGGCTCATGTGATTAATGCCCCCGCTGAGCGCGGCCACGATCGCATAACAAGCCAACCAGTCCAGGGCCAGGGCAGCCATGCGGCGTCCATAGGTGGTTCGGATGAATGGGTAGCTCATGGGCCTAAGCCTAACGCCCTTTAAATTCTTAACATGGATGTAACAGGGCGGTTAGGCCATTTCCCCTATTGCGACTTATTCTTGGGCCAAGAAGCAGAGGGCTCAAAGTCGAGAAATTCTGCGCTGATACACGATTTATGTATCCATGTGAATTGGGAGAAGCATGTTCAAGAACTCTGCAGAAATATTTGCATATATTAAAAAGGAAGACATCAAACTAGTTGATGTTCGCTTTACAGATCTTCCTGGTATCCAGCACCACTTCAACGTTCCTGTTGAATCATTTGATGAGGCTGTCTTTACTGATGGTCTGATGTTTGATGGTTCATCAATTCGCGGATTCCAGTCAATCCATGAATCAGATATGAAACTGTTACCAGTTCCAGAATCTGCATACCTTGACCCATACCGCAAAGAGAAGACTCTGATCATTATCTTCTCTGTTCACAACCCAGTTGATAACTCAGCATATAGTCGTGACCCACGTGGTGTTGTTGCTAAGGCTGTTGACTTCATGCGTGCACAAGGAATTGCTGACACAGCATTCTTTGCACCAGAAGCTGAATTTTATGTTTTCGATCGCGTTCGCTTTAAGACTGATATCAACACTGCTTATCATGAGATTGATTCATATGAGGGTGCTTGGAATACAGGAATTAAGGAAGATGCTGATGGAACTCCTAACCGCGGATATCGCACTCGCGTAAAGGGTGGATATTTCCCAGTATCACCAACAGATCAATTTGCTGATCTTCGCGATGAGATGGTTATGCAACTTGGAAAAGTTGGACTTCTAGTTGAGCGCTCACACCACGAAGTGGGCACAGCTGGTCAGATGGAAATCAACTACCGCTTCACAGATATTTTGACTGCAGGTGATGATGTAATGAAGTTTAAGTACGTCATTCGCAACACTGCATGGCAAGGTGGCAAGACTGCAACATTTATGCCAAAGCCACTCTTTGGTGATAACGGTTCAGGTATGCACGTTCACCAATCACTCTGGAAAGATGGAAAGCCATTGTTCTTCGGTGATGGATACGGCGATCTTTCAGACATGGCCCGTCACTATGTCGGTGGTCTTCTCAAGCACGCACCGTCATTGCTTGCTTTCACTAACCCAACAGTTAACTCATACCGTCGCTTAGTCCCAGGTTATGAAGCACCAGTAAACCTTGTTTACTCAGCTCGTAACCGCTCAGCTTGTATCCGTATCCCAATTACAGGATCCAATCCAAAGGCAAAGCGCATTGAGTTCCGTTGCCCAGATCCATCATCAAATCCATATCTAGCCTTTGCTGCGATGTTGATGGCCGGTCTTGATGGAATCATCAACAAGATCGAACCACCTGCCCCAGTAGATAAAGACTTGTATGAATTAACAGGCGAAGAAGCTGCAGCTATTCCACAAGTTCCAGGTTCACTTGATGAAGTACTCAACAACCTAGAGCGCGATCACGAGTTTTTGCTCAAGGGTGGAGTATTTACAAAGGATCTCATCGAGACATGGATCGAATTCAAGCGCAAGCAAGAAGTTGATTATGTTCGCTTGCGTCCACATCCAGCTGAGTTCGAGCTGTATTTCGACATCTAAAAACTGTTCTATAACAAAGCCCGTGCCTATTGGTGCGGGCTTTGTTATATCCAGACATAGTAGATTTCCACCATGTTCCTAGATGCCCTAATCGCTATCTTCTTCTTTCTAGTTGGTCTAGAGATTAAGAACGGCATCAAGGATTTTAAAACAGCCGTTGTTCCAATCGTTGCAGCTTTAGGCGGCATGATTGTTCCAGCCAGCATCTATCTACTTCTTAACCCAGGCTCTCATGTGTGGGCAGCTTCCATGCCTACAGATATAGCTCTCGCCCTGGGAGTTCTCTCGTTATTAGGTAAGCGAGTTAACCCTCATGTCAGGTTGTTCCTCTTAACTCTTGCAATCGCTGATGACTTATTTTCTCTCATTGTTCTTGCTATCTTCTATGGTGATGATTTAGAGCCGATTAAAGCTCTCACTACTTTAGTTGCCGCAACAATCGGATTCCTTCTGCCTCTGCGCACTCACGCACTCCATAAAGTAATCAAAGTATTAACCCCAGTTTCTACCTATTTCATTGTGCCAGTAATTGTTATCGTCAATATTCCACTAGACATCAACCTTTCGGCTTTCACTTCTAAGACAACAATTTCCATAATCCTCGCAAGATCTATTGGCAAAATTATTGGAATCACACTCTTTGCTTGGTTGACTTTAAAAATTGGTGGCCATGCAAAGATTGGTATTAAGGAAATCACTGGTGTAGCAACACTGGCTGGAATGGGATTAACTGTTGCCTTGGTAATTGCAGATATCGCTGCGCGCTCTGAAGTGGAGTTGGATCAAGTGCGTTTAGGGCTATTTGTTTCAGCGATTATCTCCGGGCTCGCTGGATACATCTGGCTTAGAAGGACTCCTGCGCCTTTATAGCTTTTCTCGATAAGAGAATGTGTCCTATAAAACCAATGAGCAACGCTGCAATAACTCCCACGTTGGCATATGCCCAAGCACCTTCTTTGCCACCAATAATAAAGAGTAGATAACCCTGCCAGGATAACCATGAGGCAAAAGTATTTGTAACTAATCCCCAACCAATAATTGAACCAATAGCCATTAATGCAAGTGATTTTTTGTTCCAGGCACCGTATCGACCCGCTGGGTTATATAGATCTGCCTCTGAGTAAGGATTCTTTCGCATAATGACATCAGCAACAAAGATTGCCGACCACACTGCAACTGGAACACCTAATGTAATAAGAAAGCCCTGAAAGGGTGCAAAGAAATTATCTGCAAACCACACGATATAGATCGTTCCAGCCAACATGATTAGCGCATCGATAGATGCTGCAATGTGGCGCTTGACCGGTAAACCAATTGAAACAAGGGTTAATCCTGAAGAATAAAGATCAAGAATTGCGCCTCCTACCAATCCAAGAACAGCCACTAATGCAAATGGAATCAAATACCAGGTGGGAAGCAACATAGTCAGTGCGCCAATGGGATCCATAGCAATGGCATCACTTAACTCTTTACTGCTTCCAGCTAAAGCTGAACCATAGATAACTAGAACAATTGGGACAAGAGATGCTCCAAGTACCGTCCAACCAACAACGGCTTTACTAGAGACTGCTCGAGGAAGATAGCGGGAGTAATCGGCAGCTGAATTAACCCAACCTAAACCAATGCCTGTAATACCAAATATCAAAGCACCAATAAATCCTTGACTGGTGCCATCTTTAATTGAACTTACTGCTTGCCAATTAACGCTATCAATGGTCAAGGCAATGTAAACAACTGTCATCACTACTGTTACAAGTGTCAACCATTTCTGAATCTTCATAATCGTTGCAAAGCCAAGTACTCCCCCAATAACAGTGAGTGAGACCGCTATGACAAAGCCGACAATTAAAGAGAGGTCATGATTTATATTGCCAAGGCGAGCAAAAACAGTTCCAGTTGCAAGCGTCGCAAGTGAAACTAGGACTGTTTCCCAACCGACAAAGATTAAGTAGGAAAGAGCTCCAGGAACAATGTTTCCCTTAACGCCAAAAGTTGCCCTAGACAAAATCATGGTTGGTGCATTTGATTTCTTGCCAGCTAGTGAACTAAACCCAACGACTAAAAAGGAAAGAACTGTTCCAATGATGGCGGCCAACGTGGCCTGTCTAAATGAGATACCGAAGCCCAAAAAGAACGCGCCATAAGAGAGGGCTAGTAGGGAAACATTTGCCCCACACCATGGCCAGAAAAGGGATCGCGCCGATCCACGACGCTCTGACTCTTGAATCAGGTTTGGACCGTTGAGTTCTAATTCAAAAATAGGCATTGATGCAGTCTACTTCTTGATGCGCCTTACAAGGAGATAAACAAGGCCAACGAGAATGGATGCTCCCACTGAAGTGACTAGTAAATTACTTCCATTTTCTTCAGCAGTTCCAGCCTCTTCTTCGGCGCTTTCTTCACCGTAAGCACTTATGGCCACCGGTGTTTGCCCCACTGAAAAGCTGTAATCGCCTTCTACCGGGTGCCCATCCTCAGAAACAATTCGGTAATGAACCGATACCAAACCAGTTATGTCAGTTAACTGCAGCCTTGTTGAAATTCTATTACCTTCTACGACTGCAGTTGGGGATGAAATTATTTGACCTTCACTATCAGTTACTTCAATTGAATTAACGTTGGTACTTCCTATGATTTGGAGCTTGCCATCAAATTCAATTGCAACTTCTATAGGTGCTGTCAGTACATTTGAATCCGCGGCGGGAAATGCTTGAACCATCTCTCCATGGGCAAAAGCGTTCGTAGGCGTGGCAATAAAGAGAGCGGCACAAAGTACAAGTATTTTCTTGATCATTTAGCCATCTTAGTCAAGAAAGAAGTCGAGAAGGAAATCCTTAGTACCTGGAGTAACAGAGTATTTTTCTAAATTAGTTATTCCTTCTGAAGCTAATAACTCATCATCGACAAAGAAGTTTCCTGTGCACTCTGCGGCTGGTCGATTAAAGATGATGTATGCAGCATCTGCCAAGATCTCAGGCTTACGACCGGCTAGTGCATCAATGCCTGGAATCATTTGAAGCGCAGCAGTATCAATGACAGTTCGCGGCCACAGCGCATTCACAGCAATTCCATCGCGCTTAAACTCTTCAGCCATTCCCAAAACACACATACTCATGCCGTATTTAGCCATTGTGTATGCAACGTGGTTCTTAAACCAGATTGGCTTCATAGAAAGTGGTGGAGAAAGATTTAAAATATGAGGATTGCGTCCTTCGGCGCCAGATTTGCGCAAATAAGGAAGCGCAGCCTGTGAAGTCAAAAAAGTACCACGCACGTTCACATCAAACATCAGATCAAATCTCTTTGCTGGTGTTGCATCTGTGCGCGTTAAGTTAATTGCACTTGCATTGTTGATCAAGATATCAATTCCACCAAAAACCTCTGCCGCTTGATTGACTGCTGCCTCAATCTGGTTCTCATCGCGAAGATCGCATTGAATTGCAAGGGCTTTTCCGCCTGCAGCTTCGATTTCAGCAGCGGCAGTATGAATGGTGCCTGGCAGCTTTGGATTTGGCTCTGAAGTTTTGGCGGCGATAGCAATAGATGCACCATCTGCTGCTGCACGCAAGGCAATTGCTAAACCAATACCGCGAGATCCTCCGGTGATGAATATTCTCTTACCTGCCAGTGTCATGATTTCCCTTTCTTGGCCATGAACTTCATAAACGCTTCCATCGCTTCATCAGACTGCAAAGCCATAGAAAAGATTTCAAATTCAGCCTTCATCACTGCAGCCACCGCTTCGTGGTTTCGAGCTTTGAGCAAAGCCTTTGTATTGATTATTGCCTGTGGTGGTTGCTGCGCGATGTGCTCGGCAATCTTTGTTGCAGCTGCGACTGCATCTGAATCAATCTCGGCTATTAATCCCATTTCAAGTGCAGTATCTGCGCCAAATGATTCACCGGTGAAGAAAATCTTTGCAGCTCGTTGATAACCAACGAGCTGTGGAAAGAGGAAGCTTGATCCCGCTTCAGGGACTAAGCCAAGTGATGCAAAGGGCATAGAGAATTTTGCAGACGGTGCAGCAACAACAACATCACAATGAAGAAGCATTGTCGTTCCAACACCCACTGCATTTCCCTTAACGGCAGCAATAAGTGGCTTAGGAAAGTTAAGTAGTGCGGCTAAGAATTGAGCAACATCTGAGGAATCACTCGTTGGTGGATTGTCCATAAAATCTACGATGTCATTGCCTGCAGTGAAATGATCACCTTCACTTGTAAGAATCACGGCTCGAATACCAAAATCACCTGCAGCATCATTGAGGCCTTTTGCTAGGCCTGAATACATAGACCGTGTCAGCGCATTCATCTTTGCTGGTCGATTGAAGGAAAGGGTCAGGATTGAGCCCGCCTGGGTGGTCAAGATTTCACTCATTGACGCATCCTAGGGGTGATATTCCCCTGAAGAAAGTAGGACAATGGAAACACCGCGGAGAGGTGGCGAAGACAATGGAGAGAGTAAAAATTGCACTACGGGAACTATCGCCTTTTGAACAGCTAGTTCTCAGCCTTTTATGTGAAGGTAAATCCAACTCGGCGATAGCTAATGAAACAGCCCATACCGAAAAAGTAATTGAAAATACTGTCAGCCGAAGTGCCCAGGTCTTTGGAATTAAATCAGACCGTGAAACAAACTTGCGCGTTCTTCTAGCCCTTGCTTTTCGCACACACTACGGTGATAAAGCATTTGATTCACTGCATGTTGCTTGTTCACACTTTGAACTCGGCGCAGATGGCCAGTCATTGTGCAACCGTCACGTTGACTAATTTCTGTCTGATGAATCACAGCTCCTGAGGGTTAACTCTCTCACATTCATTTTCCAATTTCATCGAGTGGTAACCCTCGCACTTTCGAACTTTCCTTCATAGCAATGGGAGTTAACTATGTAATGCATCAATACATTCGATGCCTAAAAAGGAGAGTAATTAAATGAAACGTATAACTTTTGACAAATTGGTTTCTTATGTTGGGCTTGGATTAGCAGCACTTTTGCTCATATTTGCAGGACTACTAAATTTCGGTGCAAGTTTTGCTAATGATTCCGTACAAAGCCAGTTAAGCAATCAAAATATCGCCTTTCCAGTTGAGGCCGGACTACCAAGTGAGACTAAAGATCAATTGGTTAAATGGGCGGGCATGCAAGTAACAACCGGAGAAATGGCGCGAGATTATTCAGACCTATTTATTTGGGAACACATGAAGGGTGCGGCAACTGCAGTCATGGGTAAGCCAGCTACGTACTCTGAGGTCTCTGGTGCGTACCTAGGGGCAATGAAGGATGGAGTAACAACTCCAGAACAAATACAAAAGCTTGGAGATCTTCGCCAAACACTTTTCATGGGTAACACTCTTCGTGGCATGCTCCTTGAAGCCTATGCATTTGGAACTCTAGGTGTAATTGCAGGTTATGCAGCAATTGCATCCCTAGTCGGCGGAGTTCTCTTTCTCTTGCTAGGTATCGCGGGGTTAATGCACATTCGTCGCACTCCTGAGGATGCGACGATTTAACCCTCAACTCTCCGTGAGGGGTTAGAAAAGGCCCCCTGGTTAATACCGGGGGGCCTTTTCGTTCCTACTTCTTTTTTTTTTAGCGCTCAATCTTTCCATTGATGAAATCTTCAGTCTTCACATGTGCCTGCTCATCTGTGTATTGAGTAGGTGGTGTCTTCATGAAGTAGCTAGAAGGTGAGAGCAGAGCTCCACCAATCTTGCGATCAAGGCCGATTTTTGCGCAACGTAGTGCATCGATGATTACACCGGCAGAGTTAGGTGAATCCCATACTTCCAACTTGTATTCCAAGTTAAGAGGAACATCGCCAAAAGCGCGGCCTTCGAGGCGAACGTAGGCCCACTTGCGATCATCTAGCCATGGAATGTAGTCAGAAGGTCCGATGTGAACATTCTTCTCACCCAAGTCATGCTCTAACTGTGATGTTACAGAGTTAGTCTTTGAAATCTTCTTGGATTCAAGGCGATCACGCTCGAGCATGTTCTTGAAGTCCATATTTCCACCAACGTTTAATTGGTATGTGCGATCGAGGTGAACACCACGATCTTGGAACAACTTAGCCATAATGCGGTGAGTAATTGTTGCTCCCACCTGGCTCTTAATGTCATCTCCCACGATTGGAAGACCAGCATCGGCAAACTTCTTTTCCCATACAGGATCTGATGCGATGAATACTGGAAGCGCGTTAACGAAAGCGCATCCTGCATCAATTGCGCACTGTGCATAGTACTTAGCGGCAACTTCTGATCCCACTGGTAGGTAGCAGATCAAAACATCTACTTGCTCTTCCTTTAATGTTGCAACGATGTCCACTGCAGGGGCATCGGATTCTTTGATTGTCTCGCGGTAATACTTACCGAGACCATCATTTGTTACACCGCGTAGAACTGGAACACCAGTCTTTGCTACGTCAGTAAACTTGATGGTGTTGTTCTCGCTGGCCCAAATGGCATCAGCTAGATCTAGACCGACCTTCTTTGCATCAACGTCAAAGGCTGCAACGAACTTAACGTTCGAAATGTGATACGCCCCAACAGTTGCATGCATAAGACCTGGGATCTCTTGATCAAGGGCAGCATCCTTATAGTAAGTAACGCCTTGAACTAAAGAGTTGGCACAGTTTCCTACGCCAACGATTGCAACACGGATGTCGCCTTTACCGGTTGTTATGTTCACTCTATTTCCTCTCGGTTTTGATCATTTTTTCCAGCCAAGCAATCTCTCGATCAGCTGAGTCCAGTGAGTGACGTCGCCACTCCTCCAGATATTTATCGATTCCAATCGGTGACTTCTCGAGTTCACCGCGCAGAATCTCTGCTTTCTCCTTAAGGCGACGATGGCGTCCCTCAAGAATTCTTACTCTGTTCTTTGAAGATGTTGGAGAAAAAAATGCAAAGCGGATTTCAAATCCTTCGTCTTCCCATGTCTCAGGGCTAACCGTCTCTGTCAGATTCTCAAAGCGAGCCTGTCCCTTATCTGTAATGTCATAAACGATTCGCGAGCGCCGAGATGGCGAATCCACCACGCTCTCTTCGATCAGGCCGGCTTCGAGCATTCTGCGCAGCTGTGGGTAGAGAACTGAAAATGAGAGTGCGCGGAATGGACCAAAGATTGTGCCCATGCGCTTTCGTAGTTCATAGCCATGGAGTGGGGTCTGGGATAAAAGTCCAAGGAGGGCGAATTCAAGTGATTCACTGCGTGAGCGCATCGCTTACTCCTTTCTACCTATCGGGCTATGTATCGATTCGATATATACAGCCGTAATCTATTGGGATAGGTAGACAGGCGCAACTTCCAACACGCTCACGCTCAGATATCACCTCCGCTTGTGGTGTGGCGTACGGCTCAGTACCCACCGGCCCAGTTCTACCCTTTATTTAACGCCAACCGCCTCACGTGGCTGGCAACTCAGGAGATCTGAAAGGACGTTAGCAATGTCGCTACTCTCATGGAAACTTCATGGAAACGGTAAGACCCTGTCCCCAGGCGCAGTTGTATCAACAGATGAACGCCTTACATGGCCCCGCACCTTTGGTGTGGGTTTACAACACATCGCCGCAATGTTTGGAGCCACATTCTTGGTCCCAATCATTACTGGATTTCCCCCAACAACCACACTCTTCTTCTCAGGAATCGGCACACTGCTATTTCTAGCCCTTACACAAAACAAAGTTCCTAGCTACCTAGGTTCATCTTTTGCTTTCTTGGCACCAATCGCTGCAGCTAAAGCTGGCGGCGGAATGTCAGCAGCACTCGGTGGCGTTGTAGTCACAGGTCTTATTTTGGCCGCTGTTGGTCTCATCGTTCGCCAAGCCGGTATCGGTTGGATTAACTGGTTACTGCCTCCAGTAGTAACTGGAACCATCGTTATGGTTATTGGTTTGAACTTGGCCGGAGCTGCTAAAAATAACTTTGTAGCTGGTCCCATGATCGGCATCATTACTTTGGCATCTATCGCATTAATCTCTGCAGCTTCTCGCGGCTTCCTCAATCGCATCAGCATCTTTGCTGGTCTGGTTATTGGATATGTCGTTGCCTTGATTCAGGGCGATGTTAATACCGATGGGATAACTGCTGCTAAGTGGGTTGCTCTGCCTTCATTTACAACCCCAACATTTGATGGCAAGGCAATCGTCTTGTTCCTACCTGTTGTGCTTGTGCTCATCGCTGAGAACGTTGGACACGTTAAGGCAGTTGCAGCAATGACTGGCAAGAACCTTGATGATCAAATGGGAACAGCGCTTATGGCAGATGGTCTTGCAACTACATTGGCTGGTGCCGGTGGTGGTTCAGGAACAACTACCTATGCTGAAAACATTGGTGTTATGGCCGCTACACGTGTCTATTCAACTGCTGCATATTGGATCGCAGGTGTGGGCGCTGTAGGACTATCACTTTCTCCAAAGTTTGGCGCGGTTCTAAGTGCCACACCAGTTGGAGCACTTGGCGGCGTTGGAGTTGCTTTGTTCGGAATGATTGGCGTCCTTGGCGCTCGCATCTGGATTGAAGGCAAAGTTGATTTCTCTAACTCAACTAACTTGATCATCGCAGCATCTGCTTTGATTATCGGTATCGCAGATATGTCTTGGACTCGCGGAGACTACACATTTAGCGGAATCATCAATGCAACATTGGTGGCAATCGTTGGATATCGCCTCTTGAGTTCAATTGCTTCATCGAGAGGTAATAACTAATATCTGACCTATGGTAATTCCTTCGCGGTTAGCTGAGTACATCGTTGCCGCGATGATTATTATCTTGGCGCCTGGCCCGAGCGTTTTATTCGTAATCGCTCGGGCCATCGCCTGGGGTCGCAAAGTCGCAGTCTTCACCGTGGCAGGAAATGTCTCCGGTTCTTTTGTTTTATCAGTATTTGTAGCCCTTGGTCTTGGTCCTATTTTGCAAAGATCAGATCTTGCATACATCGCTGTGCAATGGGGTGGTGGCCTCTACTTAATCTATTTAGGAATTGATGCCATTAGACAACGCAGAGTGCATGCAGCAGATATGACTAATCAGGGAGATAGCTCGCCCACTGCGCTTCGATCCATACGTGATGGATTTTGGGTGGGTGCACTCAATCCCAAAGCAATAGTTTTTTACGCAGCTGTTCTTCCACAGTTCATTGATCGCGACAAGGGACAAGTCACCTCACAGTTGATTTT
>JBDLTD010000009.1:0-15584 GCA_039799185.1 Actinomycetota bacterium
CTGGCCTTTGATTTACGCGCCATGATTACCCACCACTTCCTACTCGAATGCGTGGATCTAAGGCTGAATACAACAAATCTGCGACGAAGTTAGATAGAACTGCAAGAGTTGCCGTAATAAAGAAAACGCCCATCAGCAGGTTGAGATCTTGACCGCGAATTCCTTGAAGGGCCAAGGTTCCCATTCCAGACCAGGCAAATACGCTCTCGGTAATGAAAGCTCCACCGATCACACCGGCAAAGTCGGCCACCAAGATAGTTGCCATAGGAATCATTGTGTTTCGGAAAGCATGGCGCATGATTACTGTGCGCTCTGAAAGCCCCTTGGCACGGGCGGTGCGAATGTAATCCTGGTTGAGAACTTCAAGCAGAGTTCCACGAGCAAATCTGATGTACCCAGCAAAGCCGATCAGAGTGAGTGCAAGGGTTGGCAAAATTAAGTGCGTGAGCACATCTAAACTTGAAATCCAAAAATCGCTGGTTTCTAGAATGTCATTTCGCTGACCAACGGTTGGAACAGGGCGATAGTTAATTGCATCTGTCTCCATATATGGCTTCCAGGTCTGCATGAACTTATCTAGTAACACCAAACTTGCTGAAAGAACTGAAGTGATAATCGCGGTTCGCACAATTGGAGCTCGATCAATCTTAGAAAATGCAAGACCAACAAAGACTGCTGTGGTTATTAATACGCAAATCATGAGGAAAATGCTCAGTGAACCTGGATAGTTATCAAAGACCCAGTTAACTGGATAGAAAGCAACGACAGAAAGTCCGGCCATTGTTAATGATGCGCGCAGCGCAGCCTTATTAATAAGTCCCACTGAAAGTTGAGTAACACCAAAAGCGATTCCAATAGAAAGTGCCAAAATTACTATTGGACCAAGAGATGGATTAAGAAGCCAGCCTGTTATGCCAAAGATTGCAACGAGGCTGCTTGAGATTGCAAAGGCCGAAGCGTAGGCAATCCAATACGTTCTACGGGATCCACCGATAACGGAGGCCCAAAAGAGCCCGCTCACCAGTCCAATTCCGATAATCCAGCCCAATGGAATCTGAGGTTCTCGTAAGAAGTTATTAAATGAGATTGCTAGATACTCCTTCAAGAGAACTGCAACCCAAAAAACTGGAAGAGAGAAAAGAAGGAAGGCGATAAAAGTCATTGAGTAGTCAAAGCGGCTGTACTGGCGAAGGGCGGTAACAATTCCGATCATGATTCCAAGGACGGCGGCAAATAAAGTTGCTGCAAATACCAGTCGAAGAGTCACAGGAATTGCTAGAGCTAGAGAGTCAACAACTGCTGATCCATCTCTTCCGATACCAAAATTTGGTTTTCCAACGAATATTCCAAACACACCTTTGAGCCATAAGAAATAACGGACCGGAGGTGGAACATCTAATTGAAGTTCACGGGTCAAAGAAGCGATGAGAAAATCACGGTTTGGATCTGTACTCAGACGCAGATCTGCCGTTGGGTCACCTGAAATAGCGGCGACGTTATAGAGGATAAAACTTGATCCGAAGAGAATGACACCTAGGACGCCGAGCCGTCTAAGAACAAAGGCCACCATAGTTCGAGTATTCCCCTCAAAAAGAACTGACTTTCAAATTATTGCCTGACTATACAGCCAAAGGACGCCCGGAGAGTGATCTCCGGGCGTCCAAAGGACTGCCTAGGTAAAGCTAACTAAGGAAATTAATCCTTAGTATGTCCACTCCCAGAAGTTCCAGACCATCTGTGGTGATAGTGGGCCTGGCTTAACATTCTTTAGATCTTTGTTGATTGCAACAACACCTGGGTGAATAAACACACCAGTTGTGATTGCATCAGCGTTAGTTAGACGCTCGATCTGAATGTACTTAGCTAGAAGAAGTGACTCTGACATTGGAGCATCAAGTGTTGCGATGATTCCATCGACAGCCTTGTTGCTGTAACCAATGATGTTGTTTCCACCATTAGTGTCAAAGACTTCAGCTGACTGACGCTGAGTTACAGATGATGCAACCCATGCGAAGAAGTAAGCATCGTAATCTGAGTTACCAAGCTTTGAAGGCCAGTCAGTACGTACGTCACCAACTAGATCAAAACCAACCTTTGCCATGTTTGCCTTTGCAAGAGCAAATTCAGAAGCACGACGTGGGTTGTTACCTGGAACAAGAACGCGAACCTTTAATGGGCTCTTCAATGCATTTGGATAGAACTTCTGTACCAATGCAAGTGCAGATGCGTTACGAGTTGCTTGAGTTCCACGTGAGTAGAAAGCAGAACCGTTTGAAGCAATGAGCTTGTCATATGCAGTTGAACCTGGAGCTAACCATGTTGAACTGATTGGCTTTGTTTGACCGTTGATAGGTGCAATCAACTTCTCCATGATTTCATCGCGTGGTAGTGCAAGCAAGAATGCCTGACGTAGGGCCTTTGACTTAGCGCCATCCTTTACAGAGAACAAACCTGTGTATGGAGCCTCATCTGGTGCTGTGTCGTAGTGAAGATCCCAGTGCTCGTAAGCAACCTGGTCAGTTCCAACAACGTTTACGTTCTTGATTGCCTTGAGCTTTGCAACACCGTCAGCAGTTGCCTGACCTGCGTAAACATCAAGCTCTCCGTTTGCAAGTGCCTGTGCAGCAGCAGTTCCATCACCAATGAACTTGAATACAACTGTATCAATTGTACCGCTCATAGCTGGTCCTGAGTTGTACTTAGGGTTCTTCTTAAGTGTTACAGATGTCTTTGCAACTGCGCTTTCAAGCAGGAATCCACCGTTACTTACAAGAAGCAATGGGTTTGTCTTTGAGTCCACAGTTGTAATTGTGTAATCATCTGTCCAGACCTTACCCATCTTCTTAAGAAGGGCTGAGTCCTTATCTTTGAATGCCTTAATGAAGCGATCACGTGCTGCTTCGTTTTCAGCTGCAGTTCCAAGCTTGTCCTTGCCTTCAGCCATCAATACAAGTGTGTGTACTGGAGCTGGTCCTGGACCATAAAGATCCCAGTTAGCAATCTTCTTCTTGAACTGAAGAGTTACAGTCATCTTGTCAGCAGACAATGTTGGCTCGCCAACGATGTTTGCATCGTAAACGCCTGAGTATCCAAGACCGTTGAATGCAGGAGCAGTCTTGCCTTCTGGATCGCCTAGACCTGCAGCAATTGAATAAGCATTGCTACTCAAGACGTGTGACAGAAGCAAATCTTCTCCGGTAATTGGAGTTCCATCTGACCACACACGGCCTGGGTTAACAGTCCATGATGTGCGGAAATCTGTTGCTGTGTTCTTTGTGATCTTGTATGAACCAAATACAGAGTTCTTTACAAGTTCCTTCTTATTGTTGTAGTAGTTAAAGCCAGCCCCTTGTAGGTATGAAACTGCAGAACAAGTTGTTGAGTTTGTAGCTGAAAGGCTGCAATTCAAACCTGTAATTGAGTTTGTCTCATGCAAGATAACTGTTGAACGAGTTGCAGCTTGAGCTGGTGTAAGCAGTGAAACTGCCAACGCCGCTGTTGCTGCAGCTGCAAGCGCAAACTTTGCGCTACGTGTGAACTTCATAGATCCTCCTCGAGGGATAAGTAAAAGCGTCTGTGGAGAGTCGACCTGCCCCATAGGCGCTTTTGGTGGTGAGAGTCTGCCCGAATTGAGCGTATTAACGCAACAGGGGAATGATTCGCATGAGCGTGGGCTTTGTAACGATGTTCGTAATAAAAGAGGTCTAGGGGTCTGGCCAGGGGGTGATTTTTACCCCACCTCACCGGCCTCCTCGATCGTGGCGGTGTTGAGTCCATGGAGCAGAAATCTCAAGGAGAGTAGAGCAATCACTGTTGCAATTGTTCCGCCGATAAATAAAGGAATGCGTAATCCCCCTTTAGCTAAGAACCCACCTAACAAGGATCCAAAGGGCATCAATCCCCAAACGATAGTGCGGCGTGTGCCATGAATACGGCCAAAGAGATGGGCTGGAATAACGCTTTGATACGTAGCCATTATCAAGATATTCCAGATGGAAATGGTGAAAGAACCAAAAGTTGCAAGAGCAATATAGACATAGATGTTGGGTGAAAATCCTTCAAGCAACAGGAGAAAGGAACTCATAAAAATACAAAAGGCCATCACTCTGTTGCGCCCAAACTTAGAAGAGAGCTTAGGAGCAAGCAGCCCACCCAGGATTGCCCCAGATCCTTGGATTGTTAAAGCTAGACCAAAGAGTGAAGGCCTGAGATTTAACTCATTTAATATAAACAAGATAATTGTGGAAGTTGCCATGGAATAACACAGCCCAATACTGGCCGTTGTCACAACCAGTCTTAGTAGCGGCTTGTTGTTATAAAGATAGTGAATTCCGAATTTCATTTCTTCTACGAAATCTGGTTTCTTATCAGCACTTTCTTCACTGCGTATGTCTTGCAAAAACTTAACTGGAATGGATGCGGCTAGAACTGCAGCCACTAAGAACCCTAGGCTGTTAACAACAAAGGGGAGATAAATAGCTAGGGCATAGAGAAAACCACTTATTGGGGTTCCGATAAATCCTTGAATGACGGTCTCAGATATTTGAAATCTAGAATTACCCCTCTCAAACTGGCTCTTATCTAGAATCTGAGGAATAAGAGATTGCGATGTTGTATCAGCGGTTACTTCACAAATTCCAATGAGAAATGTTGCTAGTAGAAGCCAGTAAATAGTGATGGTATTAGTCGAAATCGCTAGGGCAATAAGGGCGGCTATTACACAACGGATTGAATTAGCCCCTGCCAATAAAAACCTGCGGTCAACTCGATCAACGATGGCACCGATAGGTATGGCAAATAAAAGCCATGGCAGCATTACTAATGCACTTATGGCCGAAATAAGGACTGGGTTTTTAGTAAGCGAAACTGCAAGAAGTGGAGCGGCCGCAATTAGAACTCCATCGGCCAAATTTGTCAGCAAACTGGCGCCCCACATGCGATTAAAGGCAGGACCCAGGGATTTCATGTGTGCCAGCCTAGTGCGCGAAGCTAAATGAGTAGAAGTTTTTTGGCCTTTTCAACGGCGCTGTGACGGCCATCAGCGTCTAACTTTCGATACGTATTTCGCAGATGTGTCTTCATGGTGTTTTGTGAAATATGTAAGGTCTTAGCAATGGCTGATATTGGATGACCAGTAGTTAAATGCTTAAGGATTTCTAGTTCACGCTGAGTGAGTTTTTCTTCCAACTCTCCAGAATCAGTATTGATGGTGCGAAGTCGCTCTGTCATAGCTTGAACTAGTCCTTCCATATAGATAGTTGGTTTTGCCGCCGCTGCTTTAACGATGAGTGAATACATCCCACCTTGTCGGATGAAATACTCGTGATAACCGTTTTCAGCACCTAGATCTAAGGCTTTATTGAGTGATTTAAGTGCAACGTTTTCATGATCTAAATTGATACTCACCTCTGATAAATACTTATTAATCTTTTCGCGAACAGTTTTCTCCGGTAAGGCATCGATAAGTGAGGGAAGCTTCTTTGGGTCTTTGGCGAATTGAATATTTCCTTCAATTTGGCGTACTAATTCAATTTTCGGCATGCGCTTCACAAGCTCATCTGCCCGTGACCAATCTTTTGTGGCTAAACGCAAAAACACTTCGCTCATATCAATCATCCAACTAAGTTGGTTTGGTGTGTGAAGGGTCTGCAAGAAGGCACGCTGTTTAGCGATTGCATCAGATCCAGTAGAGATAGCTCCTTGGCTAATGTGAATACGAGTAAGTGTCCCTTGGGCCATAAGAAACCATGGCCATATTTCCCAGCTTGAGGCCTCCACCATTAACTCATTGAGAGTTTCAATACAGGTGTCTAAATCTGATGCTTCTAACTGCGCCCGCGCTAGAACCAACATCGCATCAAGTGGTCCGTTAATCCCAACATAACCAGCTTCTTTGGCTTGTGTGATTGCAATTTGTGAGATTTCCGCGGCCTGGAAGTAGCGACCCTCTGAATACAAAACCATTGAATGTATGCAGCTGAGTAGATAAGAATTTAGTTGAGGGTCGCCATCACCTGGCAATGATTTAGCTTGTGAGTACGCATGCGCCAAGGTAGCAAAATCATCATAGAGAAATGCTTGGCGAGCTCGTAATCGCAATAGTGCAAGTAAATCTGAGGTATCTAACGAATCATCAGTTTCTAGTTGAGAGATAGCAATATCTAAAGATTGCGCCGCTCTTTCAAAGTCGCCTCGAGCAAAATAGATATTGGCCCTAACCATGGAACTTAAACGATGTAAGAATTTTCCATCCGGTGAGAGCCCGGCAATATACTCAAGCTCTGATGCCAAGGCTTCGGCGTTTTTAAAGTCTGAACTAACCATGTGGCCAACTACTCGAATCGCTTTTTTCATTACTTCACCATGGGCAGAGTCATCACCGGCAAAATGTGCCCACTTGATTAATAGATCACCACGCCCTACTGCTGCCATTTTTCGAACGCTTGATCTGAAGGTATTCGTAAAGAGCTCTTGATCTCCTGATTCATAAGCAAAGTGCAATGCCTTAGAAAAGCCCCCACGGATGAGAAAGAGCTCGGCAAGCTTTTTCTGCACGCCTTTCATCTGCTCTACATCCTCATGAGGAATTTGAGTTAAAGCTTCATAAATAATTGGATTGAATCTGTAAGTGCGATTTAGAGTGGTTGATGCACTCACAAATAGACCATCAATTGCCAATCTATTCAGGAGTTCCTCTGAAAAATCTTTACCTAAGATTACTGCGGCAATCTCTAGATCAAACTCCTCAATAATCGAAAGTTTGTGCAGTTTTTCTCGGATGGCCTGGGAAAAAGTGTTATAGCTTTCAAGTGCCAAAATACCAAGAGGATTCACATTTGCTGCAACTGCTGAAGAAAAGGTTGTGTGTAATTTACCTTTTCCGATATTACGACACAGTAATTGCACAGCCGATGGCCAACCTTCACACATCGCTAGCTCTTTAGCATTGCCATTCTCATTCAAATCCACGCCATTGATGGCTGCAATCGATTTCACTTCTTCTTCAGAAAACTTCAAGTTAGTACTTGTTATTACACTCAAATTCCCTAAGGCGGCATATCTAGCAAGAGATGTCATCGGTGAATTTCTGCGAATAATCACCAAGTGACAATTGTCAGGAACGCTGTCGGCAATCATTTGTGCATATGGCGCAATGTCGTAATTTTCTGCACGTCCAGCGTCGATAACAAAGTTATATTCTCCAGATAGTTGGCCAACTGCAGCTGCTAGTAATTGAATTGACTCACCTGGTTCAAAATGTTCTAGCTGATCAACGTTTGCAAAGAAATTAGGAAAGTGCGCACTGATTGCCGCAATAACATGTGCTTGGAAATCTTGAATTGTGTCAGCGACATCCGAGGTGTACCAAAAAGTTGGACGATCATTTTCTTTCACCCACTCAGCAACCAAAGTTGTTTTTCCAAACCCGGCAGGGGCGATTATTAACGTTGCGCCAGGAGCATTGCTCTCAAAGAGATCAAAGAGATGCTTGCGCGATAAGAAGTTAGCTGAGAGAGCAGGTGGTTGCGAGCGCGGAAGGCTCACCCCAGAGGAGGTGATGTTTAGCGGGCTCATAAGACAAGGGTGATGCCAGGCTTAGTAATTGACAAGAGAAAATCACCCCTTTAGGGGTGAGATAAGCGGGGGATTTCCTAGGGGTAACCCTAGAGAGCTAAGTTCTTAGTTATCTGATCTGCATGCTCGATTGCATGGCGGGTATATGCCTTAAGCCATTGCTCAAGTGAGAACTCACCGCGTTCTGAGTGAATGCAAAAGTTCTTTAACTGCCCTGGCTCAAGACGCTTGATAATTTCTAATGAGCCTGCACGTACGGCTTTGAAAACAGCAATCGATGTTTCTACTGGCAAAACGGTATATCCAAGAGTTGGATTCTTACCCCAAGCACCCTCGTCATAACCTTGAATAGCAGATCCAGGTTCTGCAACTAAGCGCTTAAGGCGTGCAAAAGACTGTGCTTCGCTATCGGCGCAATGGTGAATAACTTGGCGAGAACTCCAATCCTCCCCCACGCACACATCTAGCTTTGATTCAGGAACGTTGGTGGCAATAGTTAAAAACTCATTTGTAGCCTTCTCATAGGCTGCGGCAATCTCGGCAATCGATGACATTAGTTTCCAATCTCTAACTGGCTTGAATGGCTCTCAACTAAGTGGCCATCATCTTCAACTTTATCAACCAATAAAACAATCACAATAACGAGTAGCGCCGCGATAATTCCTAGGAGCAAGCCCGACTTCTTATCAAGGTTTATTTGCATAGGAAGAATATAGCCCCAAAGAAATGAACGGCCCGGCTCGCATCGCTGCGAGCCGGGCCGTTCTACCCTCGATCTTTAAGAGACTTATGAACCGATCTTTGCTACCTGAGCTAGTGACTTCTTAAGAAGCTCACCGTCGATAACGCTGAAGCCAAGACCTGCGCCAACATCCTTTGAACACTTTGTGCTCAAGACGTATGTGGCATATGCCTTAACTGCTGCAGCCTGAGTTGCTGATGGGTACTTTGAATCAGCTAGAAGGTAAGAAACGATACCTAGTGGGTAAGCGCCCTTTTCAGTTGTTGCATAGTTGAATGTAAGGAATCCGTTTACATCCTGTGTTGCTGATGCAAGGAATGCACCCACACCAACAGAATCTGGAGCTACAGAAGATCCAGCTGGATTAATTACGTTTGAAACCTTTAGGTTGTTTGCTGTTGCATAGTTAACTTCAGCGTATGTAATTGAGTAAGGAGTCTTACCAGCAAGCTGAGCAACACCAGTTGATGAAGCAGCTCCAACTACGCGACCTAGGTTTGCAGCTGAGTTGATATCTCCAGGGAATGAATCCTTGAATACCTTGTTCTTAGCCTTTGACCAAACTGACTTAGCAGAGTTGTGTAGGTAGTTTGTGAAGTTCTCAGATGTTCCTGAAGAATCTGAACGGTAAACAACCTTGATTGGCTTGTTTGGCAATGTGTAACGGTTAGTAACAATCTGTGTACGAAGAACTACTGGGTTTCCCTTTGCATCCTTTGCTGGGTTTCCGTTCGCATCCTTCTTGTAAATTACCTTAGTTGTTGAACCATTGTTATCAGCAACAATTGCTGGATCGTTCCAACGTGTGATTGTTCCACCGAAGATTCCAGCGATTGTTGCTGCTGAAAGAGAAAGTGTTGTCTTTGCTGGAAGGTTGTGCAAAATTGCGATTGGTGCTGCAACTAGTGGCACGTGAATAAGTGAAGCGCGCTTTGTTGCTGCTGTGTAAGCACCATCTGACATCCAGAAGTCACCGATTGACTTATCTGAGTTTGATTGTCCTGTACCTGAAGATGATGAAGCATAGACATATGTATGTCCTGAACCGCTTGAAGCGAATCCAGCTTTGCAACCTTCGATAAGTAGAGCTGGGAAAGATGCTCCTGAACCTTGAAGATCAACTGCATATGCTGGTGTGCCTGCTACTAGGCCGAACGCGAGTGCAAGTGATGCAACTTTCGCGAGCTTTGAAATTCTCATTTATTTCTCCTCATAGGGTTTTGTTTGAACTACAAGGTGAAACCTATGGAGCCAGGGTTAACGAATGAGGCGTGCTGGTTTAACGCAAGTAAACCTTTAGGTGAACAAATGGTGTCTTTTAGCCAAAGCGCCCGGTCACATAACTCTCAGTTCGAGAGTCCTGTGGACGGGAGAAAATCTCAGATGTTGGGGCTACTTCAATCATTTGGCCTGGGCCACCATCGGATAGGAAGAATGCTGTGTAGTCAGAGACGCGTGCGGCCTGCTGCATATTGTGAGTAACAATAATGATGGTCATCGTGTCAGAGAGGTGACGGATAGTGTCTTCAATGCGAAGAGTTGATCCTGGATCAAGGGCCGAACATGGTTCATCCATCAATAGAACTTGTGGGCGAACAGCAAGAGCTCGAGCAATACACAGGCGTTGTTGCTGACCACCAGAGAGTGAGCCACCGTGGGCACCGAGACGATCTTTTACTTCACTCCATAGACCAGCGCGCTCTAAGCACTCTTGAAGTAAGTCATCTTTATTATCAACTTTAAGTTGAGCTAACTTGAGGCCTGAGAGAACGTTTTCACCAATTGTCATGGATGGGAATGGGTTTGGCTTTTGGAAAACCATACCGATTTGCAAGCGAATCTTTGTTACATCTGTGCCAGGTGCATAAACATCTTTGCCATCTAGCAAAACTTCACCAGCCATCGCAGCACCTGGGATGAACTCATGCATGCGGTTGATTGTGCGAATAAAGGTTGATTTTCCGCATCCTGATGGACCGATCAGCGCAGTGACAGTGCCTGCTGCAAAATCTAGTGAGATATTTGAAAGCGCATGATGCTTACCAAACCATGCGTGAACCCCACGTGTCTCAAGACCGGTACCAAGTGCTGCCGTGCCGGGCACTTTAGGTGCTTTAGCGTTAGCAACATCTGCCAATGAAGATGGCTTCACTGATTCTTTCATTTTTTGATTCCCGCTCTCATGTGAAGTGGTCATTTCGAAACCTTTCGTGCTCCGAGGAAGCGTGCTGTTGTGAATAGGAATAGAACAAGTCCGACAAGTACTAGTAGTCCAGCCCAAGCACGTGTAATTGCTTCAGGTGAACCAGCGTTAAATGATTTCCAGATGTAATACGGCAATGAGCCCATTGGGCCATCGAAGGCATTTGGATTTACTTTGTCGCCGCCACCTGTAAGCAGAAGAATTGGCGCTGTTTCTCCAGCAATACGTGCAACACCCAAAATAACCGCAGTTACTAATCCACTTCTTGCAGCTGGTAGAACAATCATGGCAACTGTGCGCCATTGTGTTCCACCGAGTGCAGTTCCTGCTTCGCGCAGTTCATTAGGAATCAAATTCAAAACTTCTTCAGATGTACGTGCAATTGTTGGAATCATCAGAATGGTCAATGAAAGAGCGCCCATAAAACCGGAATATGCTTTAGTGATTGGATACAAAATCGCTGAAAGAATAAAAAGTCCGGCAACAATTGAAGGGACACCACTCATCGCTTGAACAAGAAAGCGAATGGGGCCAGTAAAGCGTCCCTTGATTTCAGTTAGATACAGCGCAGTCAGAATTCCGATTGGAACACTCATGACGAGTGCTAAAAACATCAAAGTGAGCGTTCCAGTGATTGCGTGTAACAGACCACCGTTTGTTAGTGGATCTGTTGGTGTTGCTAATGACATGTCAGTTTTAAAGAGGTTAAAACTGATGCCTGGTAGGCCCTTTTGCATAACTGTCAGCAAGATACTTGCAGCAGGAATGACTGTAACGATGGCGCCGATTGCAACTAAAGAGTTAACCAGCGCATCCTTTGCTGCAGCATTTCCGCGCTGAACACCCTTAAATGCTGTTGTAAAAATTGCATAAGCAATAAAGAAGAAGACAAAGTATGCAAGCTTTCCTTTAAGAGGTGTTAAGAACACTAGAAGGTAGGAGCTCAATAGAGAGACCAGAAAGATTGCCCCATCAATTGAGCGATCTTTTGTTGAAGCGGCCCAAGGCTTTGTTGGAGTAGGAATCATTGACATTTTAGCGACCTGACTTTCCGGTTGTCTTAACAATCAAATTCGCAATTGCATTCACAACTAAGGTAAGTAAGAAGAGAATTAATCCTGCCGCCATAAGTGCTTTAATTTCATAAGGGCTTGCATCACCAAATTTGAGAATAATTAAGGATGCAACGTTTCCACCGGCGCCCAGCAACATCTGCCAGTTGACCTGAAAGACAATATTGAGAACAGTAAATACTGCAACGGTCTCTCCCATTGCACGGCCAAGACCTAGCATCGCTCCGCCGATTACACCGCTGCGGCCATGTGGAATAACTACGGCCTTAATCATTGCCCAACGTGTTGCACCAAGTGCGTACGCAGCTTGAATGCGATCAAGTGGTGCTTGAGAGAAAATTTCACGAGAAACCGAAGTGATGATTGGAATAATCATGATAGAGAGAACTACACCTGCAACAAATGGTGAGCGGGTAAAGACCGGGACTTGCATATCAAAAACAGGAATAAAACCAAGGTAGCGATGCAAAAGCTTTGCCCAATATTCAACACTTGGCATGAGGACTAAGAAACCCCAAATACCAAAGAGGATTGATGGGAAAGCTGCCATCATGTCGATGATTGTTATAAGGATTTTTTTGAGCCAACCAGGTGCATAAAAGTTCAAGAAAAGCGCTGAAAACACTGAGATTGGCACCGCTATGACCACCGCAATGAGAGAACATAAAATCGTTCCTACGAGCATTGCTGCTAAGCCAAAGTGACTCTCTAAAACGTTTCCTGCATCATCTGTTGAAATTGACCAATCAGAGTGAGTTATAAATCCAATTCCTTCTTGGCGTAATACTTCAAAACCACGATAGCCAAGGAAAATCGCAATTAAGCCGAGGATTGCCAATGAAGACAAACCACCACCTGTTACAACACCACGAAAGACTTTGTCTGAACGGCGTGGTTCAGTAACAATTTCTCGCGGTGCTGGAATAACTAACTCTTGTGTTGACATTATTACGATGCAAACTTTCCTGTTACAAGGAAATAAACTCTTCGAGAAATTGAAACGGCGTGATCTGCATATCGCTCGTAGTAACGACCAAGCAGAGTGAGATCAATTGCAGTTTCGATTCCATGCTTCCACGTTGGCTCAATTAAAACGGCGATTAGCTTGCGGTGAAGATCATCCATCACATCATCATCGCGCTCGATTTCAAGAGCCATTTCAGTATTGCGCGTGGCAATAACAACACCGGTCTTTTCGGTGATTGCAACTGCTGCAACTCCCATTGCTTGAATAATTGAAACTAACTCTGGAGGCACTGCTGCATTTGGATGGCGTAAGCGAGCAACCTTGGCGACATGGTGGGCTAAGTCGCCCATGCGCTCTAAATCTGAACCCATACGCAATGCAGTAACTAGAGCACGTAGATCTGAAGCTACCGGCTGTTGTCTGGCAATAATGTCGATGATGCGTGAGTCAGTTTCGTGCTGATAGTCATCAATCTTGACATCAGTTGCGATAACTTCTTCAGCAAGTTTTAAATCGCATGAAAGAAGTGCTGTTGTTGCTTTTGTCATGGAAGAAGAAACCATCGCAGTAAGGTCGACCAGAGACTGCGATACGTTGTCTAGTTCATCTTGGAATACAGATCTAATGAGGGCCATGCCGGTAACCTATGTGGAGGTGATGAATAGCGGGCCTTGGTTAGGTGAACGGAAGGTAAACTGGCGTTTTGAGCCTATAGAGTGAGGCCTGTGAAGTTCTTGCGCCGAGATATTGAGGCCCCAGAACCTAGAGCCTTGCCCGAAATGCTGTTGGAAACCCTGGATCTCCTAGACGGTGATTCCATGATTCTGGCCCCTGGCGAGATTCCATTATTTATCACCTCAGGCGTTGAGACTTTGGGCATCCTAAAAGATGGCCGAATTCAAAGCTCTGAATTATTGGCAACAGTTCGTGTAGTGCGTCGCACACACAATCAGCAAGTTGGAGTGATCGAAATTCCCCGCGGTCCTATTGGGGAAGGCAAGCACGAACTAACAGTGAAAGTGCTCCCTTTAACTAAAGATGATTTAGTTTTAGTTCTCATTAGCGATGAAAGTGAAGCACAGCGCGTTCATGATGTGCGCCGCGATTTTGTTGCCAACATTTCACACGAGTTGAAAACTCCCATTGGTGCACTCTCTTTGTTAAGCGAAGCTGTCCTTGGATCAAAAGATGACCCAGCATCAGTTGTTAAATTTGCTACCAGAATGCAATCAGAGGCAAAGCGCCTAACAGATTTGGTTCAAGAGATTATCCAATTATCCCGTGTGCAAGATTCCGATCCACTCCAGCTTGCCCAGGAAGTAAGCGTTGAATACGTTATTAGAGAAGCAATAGATCAGTGTCAAATTACTGCTGATAGTCGCAATATCACCGTGAGCCATAATGAGGATAGCCAAGATGTTGTTCTAGGCGATCGTGACCAATTAATCATGGCAGTCCATAACTTGGTTGAAAATGCCATCAACTATTCACCTGAAAACACCAAAGTTTCTGTCACAACCGCTAGTGAATCTGGAATCATTGACATTTCCGTTACAGATCAAGGAATTGGAATCTCAGAGTTAGAACAAGATCGTATCTTTGAGCGGTTCTATCGTGTTGATCCAGCACGTTCTCGCCAAACAGGTGGAACAGGGTTAGGTCTTTCAATCGTTAAGCACGTTGCAGCAAAGCATGGCGGTGAAGTAAAGGTATGGAGCGTCGAAAACGTCGGAAGTACTTTTTCAATCCGACTACCCATCTATGAATCACCTATGGAGAGCGTTGAATGACAAAGATACTTATCGTTGAAGACGAATCATCATTTTCTGAAGCGCTAGCTTTCCTACTTGGAAAAGAAGGCTTTGAAGTAAGCGTTGCTGAAGATGGCCGTGCTGCTCTCAATACCTTTGCAAAAGAAGGTGCAGACTTAATTCTTCTCGACCTGATGATTCCAGAAGTTTCTGGGGTGGATGTGTGTCGCACCATTCGCACAACTTCACAAGTTCCAATCATTATGCTCACTGCAAAAGATGCAGAAATAGACAAGGTCGTTGGTCTTGAACTTGGTGCAGATGACTATGTCACTAAGCCTTATTCATCCCGTGAATTGATTGCTCGCATCAAAGCTGTGCTTCGCCGTGGGGTTCCAGATAGTGAAGAGCATGGTGATCTAGATGTTGTCTCTGTTGGCCCAATTAAATTAGACACTGCTCGCCATCAAGCAACAATCAACGGCTCGCTCGTTGGTCTTCCACTCAAAGAGTTTGAATTACTCGAGTTTTTAATGAGAAATGCGGGCCGTGTTTTAACCCGCTCCCAACTAATTGATCGTGTGTGGGGTGGAGATTACTTCGGGGACACAAAGACCCTGGATGTCCACATCAAGCGATTGCGTTCAAAGATAGAAGCAGATCCAGCTAATCCTGTATTGATTCAGACTATCCGCGGTCTTGGCTACAAGTTAGAGAATTAGAGAGAAGCAAAAGCATCGTCAAGAACGCTTAGGGCATCCTTGAGAAGCTCATCTGTAATCACAAGTGGCGGCAAGAAGCGCACAACATTTGAGTAAGTACCAGCTGTTAGAACCAAGACACCTTGGCTCTGGCAGTACTTAACAACTGCGTTCATTGCTGCAGTGTTGGGATTCTTAGTTCCTGGCTCTACTAATTCAATTGCCTGCATAGCACCGCGTCCTCGGACTTCACCGATAACTGGATACTTCTTAGCAAGTGCGCGAAGAGATGAACCTAAAATCTCACCAATGTGGCGAGCGCGAGCAACAAGGTTTTCTTCTTCCATTGTCTCCATGGCGCCAAGGGCTGCAGCACATGCAATTGGATTTCCGCCATATGTTCCACCAAGGCCTGAAGCATGAACTGAATCCATCACATCAGCGCGACCAGTAACAGCTGCAAGTGGAAGTCCACCAGCGATTCCCTTTGCTGTTACGACCATATCTGGCACAACGCCTTCTTCTTCCACTGCAAACATATGTCCTGTGCGGGCAAAGCCTGTCTGAACTTC
>JBDLTD010000010.1:0-17022 GCA_039799185.1 Actinomycetota bacterium
AGGTTGGCGAATCTTGATTCCAGATTCCGCCCGCGTTGCACGACCCAGTTCAACAATGCGACGGGTCAAAGCAACTTGTGCTCCAAGTTCTGTATCAATTGCAGAGGCTTGTGCCACTGGCCAATTAGTTAAGTGGACAGAGTCTGCAGCAGATGCATCTGTTGGACGCACAAGCTCTTGCCAGACCTGCTCAGTAATAAATGGAACTAGTGGAGCGAGTAGCTTTGTCAGTGTTACTAAGCATTCATGCAAAGTTCCAAGAGCAGCCGTGTCACCATCCCAGAAACGTCGGCGAGAACGGCGCACATACCAATTCGATAAATCATCAATAAAGCGGGCGAGTGCTCGGCCTGCAATTTGTGAATCAAAATCTTCAAGGGCAGCATCAACTTCTTGAATCAAGATGTTGAGCTCAGAGATGATCCAACGATCCATTAATGGACGATCTGCCAGTGCTGGTGTTTGTGAGATTTCAAAGTTAGAAGCATTGGCATAGAGAGCGTGGAAGGAAACGGTGTTCCAATAGGTCAACAAGGTCTTTCGAACAACTTCGTTAAGGCTGTCATGTCCAACACGACGCGCTGCCCACGGCGATCCAGCGGCCAACATGTACCAACGAACAGCATCTGCGCCGTGTTGATCCATAAGGGCCATTGGCTCTAAAACATTGCCCACGTGCTTACTCATCTTGCGGCCATCTTTATCCAAGATGTGACCTAAGCAGAGCACGGTCTTATAGGAGGATTTATCAAAGACTAAAGTGCCAATTGTCATGAGTGTGTAGAACCAGCCACGTGTTTGATCAATAGCTTCACAAATAAAATCAGCCGGGTAGGACTCTTTGAACTTTTCAACAGAGCCTTGCTTATGTGGGTATCCCCATTGAGCAAATGGCATTGCTCCAGAGTCATACCAACAATCGATTACTTCAGGCACGCGCACCATTGTGGAATCACAATGCGCACATGCAAAAGTAATGTCATCAACAAATGGGCGGTGTGGATCTAGATTCGATAGCTCTTGTCCGGCAAGTGCGCCCAATTCAGCTAGGGAATCAACACAGATGTCATGCTTGTTTTCACAGCGCCAAATTGGCAGGGGAGTGCCCCAATAGCGATTACGGGAAAGTGCCCAGTCAATATTGTTATTGAGCCAATCACCGTAACGGCCTTCTCGAATAGTCTCTGGATGCCAATCTGTTGCTGCGTTTTCACGAAGCAGAGCATCCTTAATTGAAGTTGTTCGGATATACCAAGAAGGTTGTGCGTAATACATCAACGGTGTGTGACAGCGCCAGCAATGAGGATAGGTGTGTTCATATGGTTGGTGCTTATAGAGAACACCACGGGCCTTTAACTCTTTGACTAATAACTTGTCTGCCTCTTTAAAGAAGATTCCGCCAACGACTTCTACTTCTTTAAGGAAGTGTCCATCTGGTGCAATCGGATTAACGACTGGCAAACCATAGGCACGGCACACCGCTAAGTCATCAGCGCCAAAAGCTGGCGATTGGTGAACTAATCCAGTTCCATCTTCTGTGGTTACATATGTTGCAAGAACGATGTAGTGCGCATCTGGAATCTCAACGAAATCAAAGGGACGCTTATATGTGGTGCGCTCAAGTGACTTACCGAGCATTTTCTTCAAAATCTTCTTCTCGCCCTTAACACTTTCAAGTAGGGCTTCTGCAACGACTAGAACTTCACTGACCTCATCCACAGTTACTTCAACGGCTACGTAATCAACCTCTGGGTTAACTGCAATGGCAGTGTTTGATACCAAGGTCCAAGGAGTCGTTGTCCAAACTAAGAAACTAGCGTTGAGTGCTACTAAATCACCTGAAGTAATAGGAAAGCGAACATAGACCGAAGGGTCTGTAACTGTTTCATATCCTTGTGCTAATTCATGATCTGAGAGTCCAGTTCCACAGCGCGGGCAGTACGGTGCAACACGGTGATCTTGAACTAGTAACCCTTTTTTCCAGATCTCTTTAAGGGACCACCACACACTCTCTACATACTCAGGTGACATGGTCCAATACGCTATTTTTCGATATCGCCTTTACCGGCAAAGCCCAGCTCTTTTTCAACTGCGATTTCAACTGGCAAACCATGACAATCCCAACCAGCTTTACGGATTACATGCTTTCCCTTCATCGTGTGAAAGCGTGGAAAGACATCCTTAAATACACGGGCTTCAATGTGGTGAGCACCAGGCATTCCATTTGCTGTTGGGGGACCTTCATAAAACATCCATGCAGGTGCACCTTCACGGGCCGCAAGAGTTTTCTCAAAAATATCGTTATCGCGCCAGAATTTTAAAATCGTATGTTCGACGGCAGGCAGATCAACAGCTGCTGGGATTGCGCGAAACGACATAAAAAATCCTCCACGAGTAGGAAAACAACTCTGGAGGGACGTGACCTGCTGGCGCAGATCTCGCGGTACCACCCGCCTTGCGTGAAATTCACGCCACTTCACTTTTCTATCCGCAGCTAGTTCTAGATGGTTTTCACCATTTCTTCTAGCAAACTCGTGAGGTGATAGCCCCGTCAATGCTCATATGCGGTAGTGGCTCAATACTATCGTCTAGTTAAGCCAAAATATGCCCGTGGCTAATTGGTAACAGCCCCTTAGGGGCATTAAGGTTCGCGACATGCCTAAGAAGCCGGTTAAGAAAGCAGTCGCCAAAAAGGCTCCTGCGAAAAAGGCCGCTGCGAAGAAGAAGGTAGCCAAAAAAGCGCCTGCTAAAAAAGCTCCCGCTAAAAAAGCGCCAGCTAAGAAAGCGGTTGCCAAAAAGGCTCCTGCAAAGAAGGCCCCGGCCAAGAAAGCAGCGGTAAAGAGCATTCCAGTTAAAAAAGCACCGGGTAAGCCATTCCCATCTAAGACAACTTTGACCGTTGATGAGAAATCTCAAACAGTTTCAGTCTCAACTATTTCTGCGCCAGTTGCAGCACCGGTAGTTGAAGAGCGTCGATTGGTAATGCCACCTCCACCGCGCCCTGCTAAAAGCGGAAAGAAAGTTGCACCACTGAAGCCAATCAAAGTTGCTCCAACTCCAATTGTTGTCAGTGATAGCGAATCACCATGGACTGCTGCAGAGTTAAAGAGCATCCGCACTGAGATTTCCAAAGAGTTAGCGCGCCTTCGTGTTGAATTAGCTAAGGTCGAATTAGAGATGGACTCACTTATTCAAGAATCTGGCGAAGGTGCTGGAGATGATCAAGCAGATGCTGGAACTAAAACCTTCGAACGCGAACATGAGATGTCACTAGTAATCAATGCTCGCGACATGGTTTTACAAACAGAGCGTGCCTTGGATCGAATTGACTCTAAGACCTATGGAAACTGCGAAGAATGCGGAAGTGCAATTGGAAAGGCCCGTTTACAAGTATTTCCTCGGGCCACTTTGTGCATGATCTGCAAGCAGAAGGAAGAACGGCGCTAGCAGTGCGCGTGTGGCGCACACTCTTAGGTGTTGCCTGGATTGTTTGGCTTGCAGATTTAGCTACCAAAATCTGGGCAGTGGAGTATTTGGCCAATCGTGGTCCAGTAAAAATCCTTGGCTCGCTTTTCCAACTTAACTTCATTAGAAACTCTGGCGCTGCCTTTTCATTTGCTCCAGGTGCAACTTTGTTTCTCTCCTTCTTTGGAATTGCTGTTTTGATTGCAATCACTTACTACGCACCTGCACTGACCTCAAAGGGGTGGGCCCTTGTTCTAGGCCTAGTCATGGGTGGAGTTTTGGGAAATCTGACAGATCGCATTTTCAGAGAGCCAGGATTGCTTCGTGGTCACGTAATCGATTGGTTACAACTGCCTCATTGGCCTATATTCAATATTGCAGATACTGCAATCGTGGTCGCAGCCTTTATTTCGGTAGTTTTAACCGCGCGCAATATCCCGCCTATTAAAAAAGAAGAGTTGATATGAGCAATCGAGAACAACGCACACTGTCAGTGCCAGAAGGCGTTGCTGGTGAGCGAATCGATAGTGCTCTCACCCGTGTGTTGGGCCTTTCCCGCACAGCTGTCGTCAAGCTTCTAGAAGATGGTGATATCAGAACATCTGGAAAAGCCATGGCTAAATCAGATCGCGTGACTGCCAACCAAGTAATTGAAGTGCTAATGCCAGCTCCTATTAATCAAGATCCAATTCCGCTCACTCCGCTAGAGGGTCTTTCAATAGTTTATGACGACGATGCAATTGTTGTTATTGATAAGCCGGTGGGTTGTGCTGCTCATCCAAGTCCAGGATGGACGGGACCAACTGTTGTTGGTGCATTGATGGCAGCGGGATATTCAATTTCAACTAGTGGTGCTGCAGAGCGACAAGGAATTGTTCATCGCCTTGATGTTGGCACTAGCGGATTAATGATTGTTGCAAAGAGTGATCGTGCATTTACGGTCTTAAAAGATGCTTTTAGAAATCGCACTGTAGACAAGATTTACCATGCACTCATTCAAGGACACATGGATCCAACGACTGGAACAATTGATGCACCTATTGATCGTCATCCAAAAGAGGATCATCGATTCGCAGTTGTGGCCACAGGCAAAGACTCCATTACGCATTATGAAGTCATTGAGTTTTATCGTGGCGTTTCATTAGCCAAAGTGGAGTTAGAAACCGGGCGCACACACCAAATTCGTGTTCACTTCTCAGCGCTTAATCATCCACTTGTTGGAGACACTACCTATGGCGCAGATCCCGTTCTGGCTAAATCTCTAGAGATGAGACGACCATGGCTACACGCCAAGGAGCTCATGTTTGACCACCCCATTACTGGTGAACATCTGAGTTTTAGCGCTCCATACCCAGCCGATCTCACACGCTCATTAGCGTTGCTATCTGATGCCGTTCTGCCTTAAGTAATAATCTACGACCACCATGACATCTGAGAATTTCGTACATCTGCACGTCCATACCGAGTATTCGATGCTCGATGGTGCAGCGCGCGTTCCCGATTTAATGCAAGAAGTTGCCAGACAAGGAATGCCGGCAATTGCAATGACAGATCATGGAAATGTTTTTGGTGCTTATGAGTTTTATAAGCAGGCGAAAAAAGCTGGCGTGAAGCCGATTATTGGAATTGAAGCCTACGTGGCCCCAGAATCTCGTTTTGATAAAAAGAGAGTGCAGTGGGCTAGCGGTGGTGAAGATGATGTTTCAGGTGGTGGTGCTTATACGCACATGACTATCTTGGCCGAAAACAATGTTGGTCTGGGAAATCTCTTTCGCTTATCTTCTCTTGCATCACTTGAAGGTTATTACTACAAGCCCCGCATGGACCGTGAACTCCTAGCTCAGTATTCCAAAGGACTTATTGCAACAACTGGTTGTCCTGGTGGAGAGATTCAAACCCGCTTGCGCATGGGTGCTTATAAAGAGGCAATCAAGGCAGCGAGTGATTATCGGGATATTTTTGGTGAAGGTAATTTCTTCCTAGAGGTCATGGACCATGGCATTGATATTGAAAGCCGAGTTAAAGCAGACCTACTAAAACTTGGAAAAGAGTTAGGCCTTCCACTTCTTGCAACTAATGATCTGCACTACACATTACAGGCAGACTCTGGTGCACATGAGGCTCTGCTCTGTGTTCAATCGGGCTCTACATTGGCAGATCCCAAGCGATTTAAATTTGATAATGACTCTTTCTACGTCAAGACTCCGGCGCAGATGCGCGAGCTCTTTAAAGATATTCCTGAGAGTTGCGATAACACATTACTTATTGCAGAGCGCTGTGATGTGACTATGCGAGAAAATGAAAATCTTCTTCCACAATTTAGTGTTCCAGCTGGAGAGACAGAGGATTCTTGGCTTAAAAAGGAAGCTGTGCGCGGCATGAAGGAGCGATTGGGTGCAAAGCTCACGCCCGCACATGAATCTCGTCTTGATTATGAACTAGGTGTTATGGAGAAGATGGGTTTTCCTGGTTACTTCCTAGTTGTTGCTGACTTAGTAGGGCATGCCAAGAAAGTTGGTATTCGCGTTGGACCAGGTCGAGGATCTGCTCCTGGTTCACTTGTTGCATATTCACTTGGCATCACTGGTTTAGATCCACTTGAACATGGACTTTTGTTTGAGCGCTTTCTTAATCCAGAACGTATCTCGATGCCTGATATCGATTTGGACTTTGATGAGCGTCGTCGCAGCGAAATGATTCGTTATGCAACAAACAAATATGGAGAAGATCGAGTTGCTCAGATCATTACCTACGGAACCATTAAATCTAAGCAAGCAATTAAGGACTCAACACGAGTTCTTGGCTATCCATATGTCATTGGTGAGAAGCTAACTAAGGCCTTGCCGCCATCTGTGATGGGTAAAGATATTTCTCTTGGTGGAATTTTTGATTCTAAAGATGATCGCTACGGTGAAGCGGGGGAGTTCCGCTCCCTTTATGAATCAGATCCAGATTCAAAGCGAGTGGTTGATACAGCCCGTGGTCTTGAAGGATTAAAGCGCCAGTGGGGTGTGCACGCAGCAGGAGTTATTCTCTCTCGCGAACCTTTGCTCGATGTCATTCCTATCCATCGCCGTGAAGCAGACGGTGCAATCATTACGCAGTTCGATATGGGCGCATGTGAATCTATTGGCTTACTCAAGATGGACTTCTTAGGCCTTCGAAATCTCTCTGTTTTAGATGATGCCTTATTAAATATTAAAGAAAACCAAAACATTGATGTGGTGTTAGAGGATTTAACACTCGATGATAAAAAGACTTATGAACTGCTCTCTCGCGGAGACACTCTTGGAGTGTTCCAGCTCGATGGTGGGCCAATGCGAGCTTTGCTTAAATCAATGTCCCCAGATTCATTTGAAGATATCTCAGCTGTTATCGCTCTCTATCGACCGGGTCCTATGGGAGAAAATGCACATAACAACTACGCCGATCGCAAAAATAAGCGCAAGCCAGTTGAACCTATTCACCAGGAGCTTTCAGAACCATTGCAGGAAATTCTTGGCGACACATACGGCCTGATTGTTTATCAGGAACAAGTAATGGCAATTGCCCAGAAGGTTGCTGGGTTCTCACTCGGACGCGCAGATCTTTTGCGTAAGGCGATGGGTAAGAAGAACAAAGATATTTTGGATAAGGAATACATTCCTTTTGAAGCTGGTATGCAGGCAAATGGTTTCTCAACTACTGCCATCAAGCGCCTATGGGATGTTCTTATTCCTTTCTCTGATTACGCTTTCAACCGAGCACACTCTGCAGGCTATGGCGTTGTCTCATATTGGACTGCTTACCTAAAAACTAATTTCCCAACTGAATACATGGCTGCGCTTTTGACTAGCGTGAGAGATGATAAAGATAAGTCTGCTCTTTATTTGAGTGAGTGCCGCCGAATGGGAATCAATGTTCTGCCACCTGATGTCAATGAATCCAATGGTGAATACACCCCGCGCGGAAAAGATATCCGCTTTGGTCTTGCAGCAATTAGAAATGTTGGCGAAGGCGTTGTGGCATCGATTAAGGCTGCGCGTGAGAGCAAAGGACGTTTTGCATCATTTGGTGATTTCTTAGCAAAAGTGGATGCACAAGTCTGTAATAAGAAAACTATTGAATCTTTGATCAAGGCTGGAGCATTCGGTTCACTGGGCTCAACTCGTAAGGGTTTGATTGCAGTTCACTTGGAAGCAATTGACTCTGTCATTGAGAGTAAGCGCGCTGAGGCTATTGGTCAATTCGATCTCTTCGGTGGGGAAGCAATAACTGAGGTTTCAGGTTTGGATATTGAGATCCCAACAGGTGAGTGGGATAAGGCGATGTTGCTTAGCTATGAACGAGAGATGTTGGGGTTGTATGTCTCTGATCATCCATTGTTGGGTGTTGAACATGTGCTTCGAGCAAATACAGATATGTCTATCAGTGAGCTAGTTGATGAAGGTGCCCAACATGAATCAGTTGTCACAATCGGTGGCTTAATCACAAGCGTTACTCGCAAAGTTTCAAGGCAAGGTGCTTCATGGGCCGTTGTGACTATTGAAGATCTAGAAGGATCTTTAGAAGTTCTCTTCTTCTCAAATACTTACAATCAATATTCAATGTCACTAACTGAGGATCGAATTGTGACTGTTCGTGGACGTGTTGATCGCCGTGAAGAGAATCTTCGATTTACAGCTCTTGAAATGTCGATGCCAGATATTTCTGCAGGCCCAACCGGTCCACTTGTGATTTCAATTCCAATGTCTCAGTGCACGCCACCTGTGGTTGATCGCATTAAAGAAATTCTTCGCTCTCACCCTGGAAAGCGAGAGGTACATCTTTCTTTAAGTGAAAATGGAAGCAGTACCGTTATGAAGATTGATGCATCGGTCACAGCTTCTCCATCATTGAGCGCAGATCTCAAATCTATTCTTGGGCCTAACTGCCTGGTTTAAATTCAAGTCCGCCGTGCAGAGCCCAGCCGTTACAATTGGCATGTGATTCGCACAGTAGATCTTCGTGGCAAAGCCCTGACTAAGGCTGGATATAACGCCGAACTTCCGCGTGCAGCTTTAGATGTTGCCCAAGCTATGGCTTTGGTTGAACCAATCTTGCACCGTGTTAAAACCGGTGGGGAGAGCGAACTTATTAAATTGGCTCAAGAATTCGATGGGGTTACACCTGCCTCTATTCGTGTTCCACAGAAAGCATTGGATTCGGCTTTATCGTCTTTAGATCCTGCAATTCGCGCGGCGCTAGAGCTTTCAATCGAGCGAGTGAGAAAAGTGCACAATGATCAAGTAAGAGCGGATAAGACCACAACTGTTGTTGACGGTGGAAGCGTTACAGAAAAGTGGATTCCAGTTGATCGTGTGGGCCTCTATGTTCCAGGTGGTCGTGCGGTTTATCCAAGCAGCGTTGTGATGAATGTTGTGCCGGCGCAAATAGCGAAAGTTTCATCTATAGCCGTTGCCTCACCGCCACAAAAAGAGTTTGCAGGATTACCACACCCAACTATTTTGGCCACGTGCGCCCTCCTTGGAGTTACCGAGGTCTATGCCGTTGGGGGAGCGCAAGCGATTGCACTGTTTGCTTATGGTGTTGAGGGCTTGTGCGAGAAAAGTGATCTTGTAACTGGACCGGGAAATATCTATGTTGCCGCTGCTAAGCGCGCACTGCGCGGTGTGATTGGAATTGATTCAGAGGCTGGACCAACTGAGATTGCAGTTCTAGCTGACTCTTCTGCGCGAGCAAGCGATGTTGCCGCAGACTTGATTAGCCAGGCTGAACACGATGTCATTGCTGCAGCTGTTTTGGTAACAGATTCAATTGAATTGGCTAACGCAGTTGAAGCTGAGTTGAAAGTACAAGTGGCAAAGACCAAACACAAAGAACGCATTACATCTGCCCTCTCTGGCATCCAGTCAGCCATTGTCTTAGTTGATGACATGAAGCAGGGGATTGATGTCGTTAATGCCTATGCTGCAGAACACTTAGAAATACAGACCAAGAATTCACGTGAGGATGCTGCGAAGATTAGAAATGCTGGAGCAGTATTTATTGGTCGATTCTCACCAGTCTCACTGGGAGATTATTCAGCCGGCTCTAACCACGTCTTGCCTACGGGTGGATGTGCCTGTCATTCAAGTGGTTTATCAGTTCAAACTTTCCTGCGTGGACTTCACTTCATTGAATACAGTGAAAAGGCGTTTACTGATCTAGTGCCAACCGTTGTGACATTAGCTAATTCTGAAGACCTACCGGCACACGGAGAAGCGATGACTATTAGATTGGAAAATTCATAAATGAATTGGCCAACTTGGTTACCTCTGCGCAAGGACTTAACTCCCCTCACGCCATATGGAGCACCACAACTTCCTGTACAAGCATCACTTAACACTAACGAGAATCCATATTCACCTTCACCTGCTTTGCAAAAAGCGATTGCCGATGCAGTCTTGGTTGTGGCAGCGAATTTAAATCGCTATCCCGATCGCGACGCGCAGGTGCTGCGCACTAAGTTGGCTGGCTATATCAACTCGACAACTAAGGTAAATCTGACTCTAGATAACATTTGGGCAGCAAATGGCAGTAATGAAATCATTCAATCTATTTTTCTAGCTTTCGGTCAGGGCAGTGCACTTGGTTTCACTCCTTCATATTCGATGCACCCACTCATTGCTAAGGTCTGTGGGACTTCGTGGATTGATGGAAAACGAAATGCAGATTTCTCACTCAATGTGCAATTGGCAGTTGAGCAGATTGCAGAATCAAAGCCGGTACTGACTTTTATTACAACACCTAATAATCCAACGGGTGGGTCTGTTTCAATCGCTGATATCAAGTTACTTGCAGACGCTGTGGCTAAGGTCAACGGTCTACTTATTGTGGATGAGGCATATGCTGAGTTTTCATCAGAGCAATCTGCGATTACTTTGATTGCTAACAATCCACATGTTGTTGTGATTCGCACTATGAGTAAGGCATTTGCATTTGCAGGAGCACGAGTGGGCTATTTGGTCAGTGATAGTGCAGTCAAAGATGCAATGATGCTTGTGAGATTGCCGTATCACTTAAGTGCGCTGACTCAAGCAGCTGCATCGGTTGCTATTGATTTTAAAGATGAACTACTGGGCTATGTCTCAGAATTGATACGAGCGAGGGAGTCATTGACTGCGCAACTACATGCATTGGGCCTTGCGACTTTGCCCAGCAGCGCAAACTTCATCCTATTTACAGGATTTAGCACAGATGCCCCTAAACTTTGGAGTGAACTACTAGGCAAAGGCGTCCTAATTCGAGATGTCGGTCTACCAGGGTATTTGCGAGTAACTGTCGGCAACGAAGCCGAAAACACATTATTTATATCTGCTTTAAAAGAACTCATCTAAGAGAGGCCACCATGAGAACAGCACGAGTCGAAAGAGCAACTAAAGAGTCACATGTTTTAGTTGAACTTAATCTAGATGGACAAGGTGTTATCGATGTTTCAACGGGTGTGCCATTTTTTGACCACATGATGTCTCAACTTGGTAAGCACTCTGGCTTTGATCTAAGGATTAAAACTACGGGCGATGTTGAAGTTGACTCTCACCACAGCGTTGAAGATACGTCATTGGCATTTGGACAAGCTCTACGTGAGGCGTTGGGGGATAAGGCTGGCATTCGTCGCTTTGGTGACTCCATGGTTCCACTCGATGAGGTTCTAGTTCAAGCAGCTGTTGACCTTTCTGGTCGTCCATATTTAGTTCACCGTCAGCCAGAGATTGTTGAACTCATCGGAACTTTTGATACAACTCTTGGAAAACATATTTGGGAATCAATAGTTGCTGAGGCACATATTGCTCTGCATATCCGTGTGCTTGAAGGAAGAAATGCACACCATGTTTTTGAAGCACAGTTCAAAGCTGTTGCCCGTGCTCTGCGCGATGCAGTTTCACTTGATGGAAGAGTCGCAGGTATCCCGTCAACTAAAGGCTCTCTTTGATCGCAATTCTTGATTATGGTTCGGGCAACTTACGTTCGGCTGAAAGAGCATTTGCTACTTCTGGTCAGGATGTACTTGTCACGGCAGATCGCACCGTTGCACTTGAAGCAGATGGCTTAGTTGTTCCAGGTGTTGGAGCTTTTGCTGCTTGCATGAAGGGATTGCAATCTGTTGATGGCCCAGCAATTATCCGTGAACGAATCGCCAATGAAAGACCTGTGTTAGGAATTTGTATTGGTATGCAGATTCTCTTCGAAGAAGGCAGCGAGCACGGCGAAAATGGAAATCATGCAGGTGTTGGTGTCTGGGAAGGTGAAGTTTCTCGCCTTGATGCACCGATATTGCCTCATATGGGTTGGAACAACGTTGAGAGTGATTCGAACTCCACATTATTTAAAGGTGTTGCAGGGGAATCGTTTTACTTTGTCCACTCATATGCAGCTAAGAAAGCTGTTGGGAAGATGCAGGGGTGGAGTGTTCACGGGGAAAAGTTTTTATCAGCCGTTGAAGATGGTTATGTATCGGCAACGCAATTTCACCCAGAAAAATCTGGAGATGCAGGATTAGCTTTGATTGCGAATTGGGTGAAATCACTATGAATTACTTAGAACTTCTACCTGCTGTAGATGTTAGAGATGGGCGTGCTGTGCGCTTGGTGCAAGGAGAACTTGCCAAAGAGAGTATTTATGGAGCCCCATTAGAAGTTGCACTTGAATTTCAAGCAGCTGGGGCTGAGTGGTTGCACCTAGTTGATCTAGATGCTGCTTTTGGTCGTGGCAGCAATGCTGCATTACTAGCAGAGGTAGTTGCTGCCCTGGATATAAAGGTAGAGCTCTCTGGTGGTATTAGAGATGATGAGTCTTTGCGCAGAGCACTTGCTACAGGTTGCACGCGAGTCAATCTTGGTACTGCAGCGCTGGAAGATCCTAAATGGACTGCGCGAGTCATAGGTGAATTTGGAGATCGAATCGCTGTTGGACTTGATGTGCGCGGACATGTACTTGCTGCACGCGGGTGGACAAAAGAAGGCGGAGATCTTTTCGAAACTCTTGCACGATTAGATAAAGATGGTTGTGCTCGCTATGTAGTAACTGATGTGACAAAAGACGGCACGCTTGCTGGACCAAATTTAGAATTACTTCAATCTGTTTGTGCAGCAACTACTAAGCCAGTGGTGGCCAGTGGTGGAATTTCCTCCCTCGCCGACATTCAAGCTTTGTGTGATCTGAATGCAACAGGTGTTGAAGGTGCAATTGTTGGTAAGGCTTTGTATGCCGGTGCCTTTACTTTGCAAGAAGCGCTGAAAGTCACAGGACGATGACACTTTCAGTTCGAATCATTCCTTGTCTTGATGTCACTAATGGTCGAGTAGTCAAAGGTGTTAATTTCACTAATTTGGTTGATGCAGGTGATCCAGTTGAAATGGCTGCTCTTTATGGGGCAGAGGGCGCCGATGAGTTAACTTTTCTTGATATCTCAGCAACTGTCGATGGGCGTGAGACAACTTTGGATGTTGTTCGTCGCACAGCTGAGCAGGTATTTATTCCACTTACAGTCGGTGGTGGAATTAGAAATGTTGAGGATGTGGATCGCTTACTTCGAGCGGGCGCAGACAAGGTTTCAATTAACACTGCGGCAATTGCTCGACCTGAATTAATCGCAGAGATTGCAGATCGATTTGGTTCACAAGTACTTGTTCTCTCCGTTGATGCCAGACGCGCTCGAACAGAGTCAGGATTTGAAGTAACAACTCATGGCGGCCGCGAGGGCACAGAAATTGATGCACTTAAGTGGATTGAGAAAGCATGCGCGTTAGGTGTGGGAGAGATCCTTCTTAACTCAATGGATGCCGATGGCACCCGCGCTGGGTATGACATTGGAATGATTAGTGCGATGCGTTCTGTTTCAACAGTTCCATTAATTGCCAGTGGTGGTGCTGGAACTTTGGCAGATTTTGGCGCAGCCCTTGATGCTGGAGCAGATGCTCTACTGGCTGCCAGTGTGTTCCACTTTGGAATTCACCGCATAAAAGATGTGAAGTCTTACCTTGATTCGCACAATTATCCCGTGCGCGCCGTGGCAGTTAGGTAAGGCAGAATTAACCCATGAGCGCTCTAGATCCAGCAGTGACGGCACTGCTTAAAGATCCAACAACGCTCATGCCTGCCGTTGTGCAAGATTCAACCACGCATGAAGTTTTGATGCTTGCTTACATGAATCAAGAATCTCTAGCGCTCACTCTGAGCACTGGCAAAGCAACCTACTGGTCACGCTCTCGAAATGAGCTCTGGGTTAAAGGTGCCACTTCTGGCCATCATCAAAAGGTTGTTTCTGTTGCATTGGATTGCGATGGAGATGCACTACTTATCCTTGTCGAACAAACTGGTGTTGCTTGCCATACTGGTGAAAAAACATGTTTCCACACACCGTTAGCGCTGGGTAAATAAGAATGAACCTTGAAGAATTTCGCGCTTATGCAAAAATTTCAAATGTAATTCCAGTTTCAAGACGCCTGCTTGCAGATGGTGAAACACCGCTGGGCGTCTATAGAAAATTAGCCAAGAATGCTGCGAATACTTTTTTATTGGAATCAGCTGAACACGGTGGTGCGTGGTCGCGGTATTCATTTATTGGCGTGAGAAGTGAAGCAACGCTGAGTGAGAAAGATGGAAAGGCATACTGGCAGGGCACGGCGCCAGCTGGTGCACCAACTGGAATTGATCCACTCGAAGCTCTGCGTCTTTCCGCAGCGCATTTGAAATCACCCACGATTGCAGGATTACCTCCTCTGACTGGAGGCTTAGTGGGTTTTATGGGTTATGACGTTGTAAGACGACTCGAAAAACTGGCTAGCCTTTCAAAAAAGGATCTACCGCTCCCTGAGTTAAGTTTTATGTTGACTAGTGATTTAGCGGTTCTAGATCACAGTGATGGAACCATTACTTTAATTGCTAACGCCATTAACTGGGATGGCAGTGATGATCGTATTGATGAAGCTTTCAATGCATGCAATGAGCGCTTAGATCGCATGCAGGCAGATTTAGCTGTGCCGCTAGATGGAGATATTGCACAAATTGATTCGCATGCTTCACCAACCTTTGATGCCAACATGAGTCCTGAAGAGTTCAAAGCAAAGATTGCTATTGCCAAAGAGGAGATTCTGGCAGGGGAGGCTTTCCAGATTGTTCTTTCTCAGCGCTTTTCAATGCCCTGTTCTGCTGATGCAATCGATGTTTATCGCATGCTGCGTCTTAATAACCCAAGTCCTTACATGTATCTATTCCGCTTCAATGAGGGAATCACAATTGTAGGTTCAAGTCCTGAAGCGTTGGTGAAAGTTAACCAACGTGAAGTGATGATTCACCCGATTGCAGGAACGAGAAAGCGTTCATCTTCTCCAGAAGAAGATCATCGCTTAGGTGAAGAGCTCTTGGCAGATCCGAAAGAGCGAGCAGAGCATTTGATGTTGGTTGATCTAGGGCGAAATGACCTGGGACGAGTGTGCGCTCCGGGATCAGTTGAAGTTATTGATTTCATGCATATTGAAAGATATTCACATGTAATGCATATCGTTTCAACAGTTACTGGAACATTGGCAGAGAAATCAACTCCTGTCGATGCACTCTTTGCTGTCTTTCCTGCAGGCACTTTATCTGGAGCACCTAAGCCTCGTGCTATGGAAATTATTGAAGAACTTGAACCAACGCGTCGCGGTGTATATGGAGGCATTGTTGGTTATCTAGATTTCACAGGAAACATCGACACATGTATTGCAATTAGAACCGCCCTTATTCATGATGGCGTTGCATATGTGCAAGCCGGGGCAGGAATCGTTGCAGACTCTGATGCAGAGTCAGAGAATCAAGAGTGTAGAAATAAGGCAGCCGCAGTATTGATGGCTGTGGACTCAGCAAATAGATTGCGAAAGAGTTAATGGAGCAATCAATAGCAATTGGCGTGAGCATCCTTGTTGTTTACGCGATAGTTCTTCTCATAGGCAAGAAGTTCAAGCTCTCTTCACGCTATGAGAGAAAACCTCGTGTGCTAAATACGTGGAGCGCACTTGATGAAGGTATTGATCCGACCGTGCAGGACAAAAAATGAGCGTTCTCGATTCAATCATTGAGGGAGTCCGCGAGGATTTGGCTGCTCGTAGAAAGCCATTAGCTCAACTACAAGAGGCGATGGATACAGCGGCGCCAGTACGCGATCCTTTAAAGACATTGCTGAGCAATGAACTTTCAGTGATTGCTGAAGTCAAGCGCTCTTCTCCTAGTAAGGGAGCACTTGCCACAATTGCAGATCCTGCCAGCTTGGCTGAGCAGTATGAAAATGCGGGCGCAAGTGTGATTAGTGTGTTGACTGAAAGACGGCGCTTTGGTGGATCTCTTGCAGACTTAGATGCAGTTCGCTCACGAGTGAACATTCCAATATTGCGTAAAGATTTTATGGTTGATGAGTATCAATTCTTTGAAGCACGAGCGCATGGCGCAGATGTTGTGCTTCTAATTGTTGCTGCGCTGAGTAAGTCACAGCTCAATGACTTTCATCAACTATCTGCTGGTTTAGGTATGCGAGCACTTGTGGAAGTACATACGCATGATGAACTCGAGAGAGCGCTTGAAATATCACCCCGAATCGTTGGAGTTAATTCACGCAACCTCAAGACCTTAGATGTTGATGCAAAAGCATTTGCCGAACTGCTGCCACTGATTCCAACTGATGTGGTGCGCGTGGCAGAGTCGGGGATTTCTACACGTGCCGAGGTCGAATTTGCGCAAAGAAATGGTGCGAGTGCAATTTTGGTGGGTGAGGCATTGGTGCGCTCTGCCAATCCAGAGCTGGCCATGCGTGAACTTCTAGGCGGGGATAGGATTGATTCATGACAAACCAGTTAAGTGATGTGCTTGGCCACTTTGGCCAATACGGTGGCCGCTTTGTGCCAGAAGCACTCATTGGGGCTTTAGATGAGTTAGAAGCTGCGCATAACGCGGCGAAAGCTGATCCGGTTTTTCAAGCAGAGCTCGCAGAACTTCATCGCACATACACAGGACGTCCAAGCATTATTACTGAAGCTAAGAGATTTTCTGAGCATGCAGGTGGGGCAAGAATTTTGCTCAAGCGCGAAGATCTCAACCACACGGGCAGTCACAAGATTAATAACGTGTTGGGTCAAGCGTTACTTACTAAGAAGATGGGCAAGAAGCGCATCATCGCTGAAACAGGGGCTGGACAACATGGTGTTGCCGCAGCAACTGCTGCAGCGCTCATGGGACTTGAATGTGTTGTTTACATGGGCGAAGAAGACACACGCCGTCAAGCTCTCAATGTCGCACGAATGAAACTATTGGGTGCCGAAGTTGTTCCAGTAACTTCAGGATCTCGCACTCTTAAAGATGCTATTAATGAAGCGATGCGCGATTGGGTAACAAATGTTGCAACAACTCATTACATGTTGGGCACAGTTGCTGGACCACACCCATTTCCAACAATGGTTCGCGATTTCCACAAAATTATTGGGGAAGAATCGCGTGAGCAAGTTCTAGCTTTGACTGGCAAATTACCTGATGCTGTTCTTGCATGCGTCGGGGGAGGATCTAATG
>JBDLTD010000011.1:0-14809 GCA_039799185.1 Actinomycetota bacterium
TCACATCATGAAGGTGCTCCAGGACAACAGGAGATTGATCTGCGATATGCAGATGCGCTCAGTACTGCAGATAACATCATGACTTTTCGCCACGTGATTAAAGAAGTAGCAATGGATCAAGGTTTTCATGCCTCATTTATGCCAAAGCCTTTTACCGATCATCCAGGTAGTGGAATGCACACTCACGTGTCACTCTTTAAAGGTGAAGAAAACGCTTTCTATGATTCAAGCGCAGAGCTAAATCTTTCTGCAGTAGGTCGCTCATTTATTGCAGGACTTCTCAAGCACGCTCCAGAGATCACTGCAATTACTAATCAATGGGTTAACTCCTATAAGCGCTTACATGGCGGGGGAGAAGCACCAGCTTTTGTTAACTGGGGTCCAAGTGATCGCGGTGCATTAGTGCGAGTGCCTATGTATAAGCCAAAGAAAGAAAACTCAACACGTATTGAATTTAGATCACCAGATACTGCATGTAATCCATATCTTGCATATGCCGTGATGTTGGCAGCAGGACTCAAAGGCGTTGAAGAAGGCTATGTATTAAAGGATTCAAAGGATCCAATTTCTCTTCCCTCTAATCTCAATGAAGCCATTGCAGAGATGGAAAAGAGTGAACTAGTCCGTCAAACTTTGGGTGAGCATGTATTTGAATATGTTTTGCGCAATAAGCGTGCTGAATGGCAGGACTACCGCCGCCAAGTCAGCGCATATGAACTAGATCGATATTTGCCAGTTCTTTAGCCTGCGCGTTACCCTTTACCCATGAACACACGCAGTCTCCTCCTTAGCTGCCGTGGCGGGGTCAAATAACCGAACCCCTCGCTGCGGGGTTTGTCGTATCGGTAAAAAGACAAATTCCGCAAACATATAAGGAGCAATTGAAATGAATTTTCCCAAGCAAGTACCTTCATCGATGCCAGTGCATCGCTATGAACCTTTTCACCCAATAGATTTACCAGATCGCACCTGGCCCAATAAGAAAATAACTAAAGCCCCGCAGTGGTGTTCAGTAGATCTTCGAGATGGCAACCAAGCACTTATTGACCCAATGGACACACCGCGCAAGTTAGCGATGTTCAAACTTCTTGTAGCCATGGGTTACAAAGAGATTGAAGTGGGTTTTCCAAGTGCCAGCCAGACTGATTTTGATTTTGTTCGAAAGATTATTGAAGAGAAGTTGATTCCTGATGATGTTGTTATTCAGGTTTTGACTCAAGCACGCGAAGCGTTAATTGTTCGCACCTTTGAAGCTATCAAGGGCTCCAAGCAGGCAATAGTTCACCTCTATAACTCCACATCAACTCTGCAGCGCCGAGTTGTTTTTGGCCTTGATAAAGAGGGCATCAAAAAGATTGCAACCGATGCTGCCAAGATCTGTTTAGATCTAGTTAAAACAGTTCCTGAAACTAAGATCTCTTTTGAGTATTCACCTGAGTCATACACAGGCACAGAGCTTGAATTTGCTGTTGAGGTTTGTAATGCAGTCAATGATGTGTGGAAGCCAACCCCACAGTGGAAAACCATCATGAACCTGCCAGCAACTGTTGAAATGGCAACTCCAAACGTTTATGCAGATTCCATTGAGTGGATGTGTCGAAACTTAAATAATCGCGACAGTGTGATTGTCTCTCTTCACCCACACAATGATCGTGGCACAGGAGTTGCAGCAGCCGAGCTTGGTTACCTAGCAGGGGCAGATCGTATTGAAGGAACTTTGTTTGGTAACGGTGAGCGCACAGGAAATGTTTGCCTTGTGACTCTTGGAATCAACTTAGTTACACATGGCATTGATCCACACATTGATTTCTCTAATATCGATGAAGTGCGTCGCACAGTGGAATACGCCAACCAACTACGTGTTCCTGAGCGCCATCCTTATGGCGGAGACCTTGTCTTCACAGCTTTTTCTGGTTCACACCAAGATGCAATTAAAAAAGGCTTTGATCACATGGCAGTTGATGCAAAAGCTGCAGGTAAAGAAGTCCGTGATCACACATGGGCAATTCCATACTTGCCTATTGATCCATTAGATATTGGACGCAGCTATGAGGCTGTTATCCGCGTGAACTCACAGTCAGGTAAGGGAGGTGTTGCTTATCTGATGAAGAACGAGCATCACCTTGATCTGCCACGCAGATTGCAGATTGAGTTCTCTAAAAATGTTCAGGCTAAGACCGATGCCGAAGGCGGAGAAATTAGCCCAGATGATTTGTGGAACATCTTTGAAGATGAATATCTACCAACAGAAGGTGCACCGTGGGGACGCTTTCGTCTTAAGGGCTTAAGTCAGACATCTGTTCTTGGTGAAGATGTTCACTTGAATGTTTCACTGACAGATCGTGGCGCAGTTCAAGAACTTAAAGGCCAAGGAAACGGACCGATTGCAGCGTTTTGTAATATTTTGCAAAACTACGGAGTCGATGTTCGTGTTCTAGATTATTACGAGCATGCCCTCTCAGCAGGTGGCGATGCATCGGCTGCTGCGTATTTGGAATGTTCTATTGAAGGTGAAACCTTCTGGGGTGTTGGAATCGATCCAAACACCACCACGGCATCGCTTAAAGCTGTCGTGTCTGCCATAAATCGCGCAATTCGCTAACCAACGCACTACCTTTGCCCGTATGAGTTTGTATCGGGATGAGGCAATTGTCCTGCGCACCCAAAAACTCGGTGAGGCCGATCGCATCATCACCTTGCTCACCAAAGATCATGGGCGAATTCGCGGGGTTGCAAAAGGTGTTCGTCGCACCATGTCTAAATTCGGTGCACGACTTGAACCTGGCAGCCACGTTGATCTTCAACTTCATGTGGGAAAAACCTTTGACACTATTACACAAGTTGAAGCACTGATGAATTATGGAGAAGCGCTCACTCAGGATTATCAGCGCTGGACAGTGGCTTCAGCGATATTAGAAGCTGCTGAGCGCTTTTCACCTAATGAACATGAACCTGCCCTGCAAGAGTTTCAATTAGTTGTTGGTGGAATGAAAGCGTTGGCCGAAAACAGATATGAGCCCTTACTTATTCTGGATGCATTCTTACTGAGATCTTTAGCTGTTGCTGGTTATGCGCCATCTATGACTATTTGCTCTCGTTGTGAAAAACCCGGGCCACATAGATATTTCTCACTAGTGGGGGGAGGGTCGGTGTGTAATGACTGTCGTCCTTCTGCGTGCGCAACTCCAGCGATGGAAACTTTGCAGTTGATGGGCGCACTTATTAGTAGTGACTGGGAGAGTGCCACTGCAAGTGAGGGAAAACATCGCCGGGAGGCTAGTGGATTAATCGCAGCCTATTTACAATGGCACCTTGAGCGCGGCTTAAGGAGTTTGCCCATGGTGGAACGAGTATGACAATTCATATTCCTCATCACGTTGCCGTTGTTATGGATGGCAATGGACGCTGGGCAAAGCAGCGCGGTTTGCCGCGCACAGCAGGACATGAAGCAGGGGAGGCCGCACTTTTTGATGTTGTTGAAGGTGCAATTGAATTTGGTGTTAAAGAGTTAAGTGCCTATGCATTCTCAACTGAGAACTGGCGCAGATCTCCTGAAGAAGTCCGTTTCTTGATGGGATTTAATCGCGATGTGATTAGACGCCGGCGGGATCAGATGAATGAGATGGGTGTTCGCATTCGCTGGGTGGGCCGTTCTAAAAGGCTATGGAGCAGTGTTATTAATGAGTTAGAAGAGGCCGAAGAGTTAACTTCCAGAAATAAAACTCTGACATTGAACATGTGTGTCAACTATGGAGGACGAGCAGAGATTGTTGATGCTGCTGCAGAGTTAGCGCGCGATGTGAAGAGGGGTAAGTTAAAGGCTGATTCAATCACCGATAAAGTTTTTGCTAAGTATTTAGACTCACCAAAAATGAGTGATGTGGACCTATTTTTGCGCTCATCAGGTGAGCAGCGGACCAGCAATTTCTTGCCGTGGCAAAGCGTCTATGCAGAGCTAGTGTTTATGGATGTGTTGTGGCCAGATGTAACACGCAAAACCTTGTGGAAAGCTATTGAGGAGTATTCACAGCGCGATCGTAGATTTGGTAAAGCTTAAGAGCTTGCAACTACCGCCCACATCACCATTACTCCAACGGCAGTCATCACAAGAGTCCAGCGTGATTCATGCCGAGAGTGTGCTTCTGGCAAGATGTGTGAAGTAGCAATATAAATAACAAAACCTGAAAAGAGTGCAAGATATAGCGCTAAGTACTTATCGTTAAGGGCTAAGTAGGTTCCCAAAGTTGCTCCACCAATTCGTGCAACTGCATCAACGCCTAATAGGTACTTACTTGATTTAGTCCAGTGACCACTTTTCACTAACATTGAAACTGTGTTAAGACCATCACTAAATGCGTGAACAACGACTGCGAGAAATACTGCAATACCCAATGATGTGCTCACTTGAAATGCAACACCTAAGCCAACGCCATCAAGGAATACGTGTCCGCCCATGGCAAGTGCGCCAAGGGTGCCAGAAATGGAGTGGTGCTCATGGTCGTGACCGTAATCAGATTCCGCTGGCTCGTGAGAACCAAACGAGCGCTCGAGAATATGGAGAAGTAAGAATCCGCCCAGAATTGCAACCGATACAACTGGTACACCAGCTACAAGATCGGTATTCATTTCGAAAACTTCAGGTAATAAATCAAAACCAACTAAGCCAAGTAAAAGACCTGCAGAAAGCCCGAGAACTAAATGGAAGCGATCCCTTGACTTAAATGCCAAGATTCCACCTGCCGTGGTGGCAAGAACGGTGAAGACGGCAAAGATAATCGCTAAGTTCATAGTTTTAGCGTATCGCGATTAGGCTAGGGCTCATGATCGCAATCGCCCGCTTTAACGTTGCCCTGGGCAATGCCGCACATTTTGAGGCAGAACTTTCAGTGGCCCTGGATGCATTGACGCAGTGTGCAGGCTTCATCAAGGGTGAAATTGGTCAAAATCTAGATGAGAGCTCACTCTGGACATTAGTAACCCATTGGGAAAATGTCGGTTCATATCGCAGGGCCTTGAGCAATATCAACGTAAAGATGAATGCGATTCCACTTCTTGCACAGGCAATTGACGAGCCCGGTGCATATGAAAGGCCGTACTCAGAGTAAAATTAAGGCACGGAAGTAACACCTGTTGCTTTTCGCCGACAGCCAGCCGGATGGAGAATATTGTGGCAACGGATCGTTTAGAAAATATCGTTGGATTATCAAAACGTCGAGGATTTGTTTTTCCATCCTCTGAAATTTATGGCGGACTTCGAGCATCGTGGGACTACGGCCCATTAGGTGTTGAGTTAAAAAATAACGTTAAGCGTCAGTGGTGGAAATCCATGGTCACAGGCCGCGAAGATGTTGTCGGTCTTGATTCATGTGTGATTTTGGCAAAGGAAGTCTGGGAAGCATCCGGACACGTTGCAACATTTAGTGATCCACTCACAGAGTGCACCGCATGCCATAAGCGCTATCGCGCCGATCACTTAGAAGAGGCATATGAAGCAAAGCATAAGAAAGCTCCTGCATCCCTTGCCGATATTAACTGCCCAGCATGTGGCAACAAAGGTCAGTTTACTGAACCAAAACAATTTAGCGGAATGCTCAAGACATACCTTGGACCAGTTGAAGATGAATCAGGGCTAGCATTTTTACGTCCTGAAACTGCGCAGGGAATCTTTATTAACTTTGATCAAGTAATGACCACATCTCGCAAAAAGCCACCCTTTGGTATTGGCCAGATTGGTAAATCTTTCCGAAATGAAATCACTCCAGGAAACTTTATTTTCCGCACACGTGAGTTTGAGCAGATGGAGATGGAGTTCTTCGTAGTTCCAGGAACTGATGAAGAGTGGCATCAATACTGGATTGATACACGTATGGCTTGGTATACCGGTCTTGGAATTAACCCAGATCGTTTACGAGTTTATGATCATCCAAAAGAGAAGTTGTCGCACTATTCAAAGCGCACAGCAGATATTGAATACAAGTTTGAGTTTGCCGGAACTGAGTGGGGCGAGCTAGAAGGTATTGCTAATCGCACAGATTTTGATCTCAAAGCTCACTCAGCAGCATCTGGAAAAGACTTGTCTTACTTTGATCAAGAAAAGGGAGAGCGTTGGACTCCTTATGTGATTGAGCCTGCAGCAGGTGTTGATCGATGCACATTAACGTTTTTAATGGATGCATTCACTGAAGATGAAGCACCTAATAGCAAGGGTGAAATGGAAAAGCGTGCAGTGTTAAAGCTTGATCACCGTTTGGCACCAATCAAGGTTGCTGTTCTTCCACTTTCACGTAACGCTGATTTATCACCTAAGGCTAGAGATCTAGCTGCGCAGCTTCGTAAGAACTGGGCAATTGATTTTGATGACTCAGGTGCTATTGGTCGTCGTTATCGCCGCCAAGATGAAATCGGTACTCCTTACTGCATCACTATTGATTTTGAGACCTTAGAGGATCATGCAGTCACAATTCGCGATCGCGACACAATGGCGCAAGAACGTATCGCCCTTGATCAGGTTGAAGCTTGGTTGGCACCGCGATTACTAGGCTGCTAAAACCTCTCCTTCTGCCACTCGCAAGTGGTGATCATTTAATTGATCCACCCGTTGTGCTTGCTCCAATGGCAGGAATTACTAATGCACCTTTTCGCACACTTTGTCGTGAGCAAGGTGCTGGTCTTTTCGTATCTGAGATGGTTACTGCGCGCGCATTAATTGAACGTCGCCCAGAAACAATGCGCATGATTGTTCCGGGTAAAGATGAATGGCCTCGATCTGTACAGCTCTATAGCGTCGATCCAACAACAATGCGGGCTGCAGTAACAATGCTGGGTAAGGAAAACTTAGCTGATCACATTGATATGAACTTTGGTTGTCCAGTTCCAAAAGTAACAAGAAAAGGTGGGGGAGCAGCCCTTCCCTATAAGCGCAAGCTATTTTCAAATATCGTTCAAGCAGCAGTTGAAGCTGCAAAGCCTTTTGGGATTCCAGTGACTGTGAAGATGCGCATTGGTATTGATACTGATCACCACACGTATTTAGAGGCGGCGCAAACTGCTGCAGATTTAGGTGTTGCATGGGTTGCACTGCATGCTCGTACTGCGGCGCAGATGTATGAAGGCAAAGCAGATTGGTCTGCAATTGCCAGATTAGTTGAGCATTTAAAGCCAAGCGGAGTACCGGTTTTGGGCAATGGAGATATTTGGTCTGGCAATGACGCCGTAGAAATGGTGAAGCAGACAGGTTGCGCAGGAGTGGTTGTGGGTCGTGGTTGTTTAGGAAGACCTTGGTTGTTTACGGATTTAGTAAGTGCACTTGAAGGTGGAGAAAAAGAGATGCTTCCTAACCTTCACCAGGTGCGTGAAGTGATGTTTAGACATGCAAATCTCATTGTTGAATATTTAGAGTCTGAGGATCGCGGGATGCGCGACATGCGAAAGCACATGGCCTGGTATTTGAAGGGCTTTAGAGTTGCCCGCGAAATTCGCCATGATTTAGGAATGGTTTCTTCACTTGAAGAGATGCGAGCATTACTTGATCAATTAGAAGATCAGCCATACCCAGTTGAAGTGGGCGATAAACCACGTGGTCGCACAAGTCATGGCCGCCCACCAACTTTGCCCGATGGTTGGCTAGATGATCCTGATGAACTAGTTCATGTTGAACTAGAGGATGCATTTTCAGGCGGTTAAATGTTTCTCTTTAGATGGATTCGTCGCACAATCACAATCATTGTTGTCATAGCTTTGATTGCACCTGGTTATGCCGTTTCTCAAGTATGGCGCGCTGCTAAGAACCCAATTGTTCGCAACGCTGATGTGATTGTTGTTCTAGGAACTGCGCAATTAAACGGAAAACCAGGAGAAGCTCTGGAAGCTCGTTTAGTTGAAGCAAAAAGAATCTTTGATTTGGGGTATGCGCCAACAATTATCACTGTGGGCGCAGGTGCACCGGGTGATCGCACAACTGAGGCAGCTTCAGGAAAGTATTGGCTTCGAACTCACGGAATACCATCTAAGAAAATCACTGCAATTGAAGAAGGTAGAGATACGTTAACAAGTACTAAGGCCTATGTAACAGTGATGAAGAAGCGATATGTCAGTGATGTCATCATTGTTACTGATCCTTATCACTGCAAACGTGCAATGACGATGGCAAATGATCAAGGGGTAGTGAGCACTTGTTCACCGGTGCGAACTGGCCCCAATACGATTTCTGCCTCAAGTTATAAGTATTTATTGCGCGAAGCTGGGGCGTATTTGGTGCATATAACTGTTGGCCGACGCGGTATTCAAGTCAGTGATCATTTACCCGGTGCTGACATCGTCACTAAGGTTATGCCGTGACCTACAGCCAGCATGATCAAGAGCGATTTCTTGATGAACCAGCAAAGCGTGCTGGGCGAACAGAGTTCATGCGCGATCGTGCACGAGTCATTCATTCAGCAGCACTTCGCCGATTAGCTGCAAAGACTCAAGTCGCAGTGCCGTGGGAAAATGATTTTCAGCGCACACGTTTATCTCACTCTTTAGAGTGCGCACAAATTGGCCGCGAACTTGGTGAATCACTGGGTGCAGATCCAGATTTGCAAGACACCGCATGCCTGGCCCATGATTTAGGTCATCCACCTTTTGGTCACAACGGTGAAGAAGCACTCGCGCAGATTGCAACAGAATTTGGTGGCTTTGAAGGAAATGCCCAAAGCTTTCGTTTGTTGGTGCGCCTTGAAGCAAAGACAGTTGATAGTGATGGCAAAAGTGTTGGTCTGAACTTAACGAGAGCATCACTAGATGGCGCTACGAAGTATCCGTGGCCACGTTCACAAAATCCACGCAAGTTTGGTGTTTATGATGATGACGTTGAAGTATTTAAATGGATGCGAACTGGTGCGCCAATTGATAAGAAATGCATTGAAGCCCAGATTATGGACTGGTCAGATGATTGTGCTTATTCTGTGCATGATCTAGAAGATGCGATTTTTGCTAATCAAGTTTCTGTAAAGAACTTTGAAACTGACTTTGAAGATCTCTATGCAGTAATGGTCCGTGATTATGGAAGTGATGCATCTGAGCAAGAAGCAACAGATGCCCATAAGCGTTTATCAGCTCTATCTGCTTGGCCACATTATTACGATGGAACACATCGCTCGCTTGCACGGTTAAAAGATTCAACAAGCCAGCTCATTGGTCGATTTGTTCTAGCTGCAGAGTTGGAAACACGCAAAGTTCATGGTGATGGTCCACTTTCTCGCTATAGCGCAGACCTTGAAATCCCACGTGAGCAAAAAATTGAAGTAGATTTCTTAAAGGCCATTGCAGGGCACTACTTAATCAATGCTGCGCACTCACAAGATCGTTATGCCAAGCAGCAGGTAATTATCAGTGAACTCGTTGAAATGCTACGTGCTCGTGCACCGCAGGAACTCGATTCCTTCTTCCTTAAAAGCTGGAATGAAGCAGGCGATGAAATGGCTCGTATGCGCGTGATTATTGATCAAGTAGCAGCCTTAACTGACCCTGGCGCATATGCCCTCCATGCCGCTTTGTTAGCTTCTCGTTAAGATGGACCTATGAGCGGTCGTATTAAGGATGAAGATGTTGCATACATCCGTGATCGCGCACCTATTGATGAAATCGTAGGGGAGTACGTTCAATTAAAAAGCGCCGGCGGAGGACAAAAGAAAGGTCTGTGTCCTTTTCACGATGAGAAATCTCCTTCATTTCACGTAACACCGAGCAAAGGTTATTTCCACTGCTTTGGTTGCCAAACTGGCGGCGATGTCATTGCTTTCTTAATGAAGATTGACCATTTAACTTTCACTGAAACTATTGAACGCCTTGCAGATCGCATGGGATACACATTGCGCTATGACGAAGGTGGTTCCTCAGCTCCCACTTTTTCAGCGGGTGCTCGCTCACGTCTGATCGCAGCTAACACAGAGGCTGCGCGTTTTTATCAAGAGCAACTCAATACTTCTCCAGATGCTGCGCATGGCAGAGATTTACTGACTAAACGCGGTTTTGATAAAGATGCATGTATGCAATTTGGTGTGGGATTTGCACCAGATGAATGGGATGCATTAACTAAGCATCTACGCGCACAGGGCTACAGCATCGATGAACTTGAAACAGCTGGTCTTTCAAAGATGGGACAGCGCGGACCTATCGATAGATTCCGCAATCGTTTAACATGGCCGATCAGAGATATCTCTGGAGATGTTGTTGGTTTTGGTTGTCGTAAATTAGCAAGTGATGAAGAAGATCAAGGCCCTAAATATCTCAATACCCCAGAGACACCTGTCTATAAAAAGAGCCAAGTTCTCTATGGTTTAGATGCTGCTAAGAAAGAAATTGCAAAGAAGCGCCAGGCAGTCATAGTTGAGGGATATACCGATGTCATGGCCGCTCAATTAGCCGGCATCACAACAGCGGTTGCAACCTGTGGCACAGCCTTTGGCGCAGACCACATCCGCATCTTGCGCCGATTACTGATGGATGATGATTCATTTAGAGGCGAAGTAATCTTTACTTTCGATGGTGATGCTGCCGGGCAAAAGGCTGCTCTTCGCGCATTTAGTGAAGATCAAAAGTTTGTTACGCAAACATTTGTAGCCGTTGAGCCAGATGGTTTAGATCCATGCGACCTACGTCAACAAAAAGGTGATTTAGCTCTACGAGATTTAATTGCCCGCAGAGTTCCACTCTTCGAATTCGCTATCCGCGCCGAACTTGCACACCACAAATTAGATAGTGCTGAAGGCCGAGTTAATGCTCTTAATGCTGCAGCACCACTTGTTGCACAGATTCGTGATAAGTCACTTCGCCCTGAATACACACGTTTACTTGCAGGATGGCTGGGAACAGAGGTTGAAATTGTTTCAAAAGCTGTTGCTCAAGGCGTGAAGAGTCAGCCTAAAGTCAGCGAACCGATTGAGCCAACAACTGAAGATAGTAATTGGCGACCAGATCCCAATGAAGCACGTCTGATTTTAGAGCGCGAAGTACTCAAAGCCAGGTTGCAAGAGGCGGCGCTGTTCACCAGAACTCTATGGAGTGATATTGAGCCAGGTGCATTTACGCACCCTGCCTATAAAGAACTACGTAAAACCATTGATGAAACTCCCGCAATCTCAGCAGAGACCATTAGTGATGAGAGAATCAAAACTTTGTTTACCGAATTAACAGTTGAACCAATTCGCGCCGATGGGAAACCAACTGCTGCCTATGTTGAAAGCATTGTTGCCAGGTTGCGCGAAGTTGCAATATCTCGCTCCATTGCAGAACTTAAATCATCGCTCCAACGACTCAACCCGGTAGAAAATGAAATTGAATACAACGCAGCTTTTGCCCAATTAGTTGCCCTAGAAAGTGCCCGTAGAAATCTGCATGATTTGGCGCTCGGAGGCCTTTAAAAACCCTCAATTTCAGCCAAGGCCTGTGCGTGCGCTAGAGTTTGCGCTCTATTGATCCCTGATAGCTCAACGGCAGAGCAGTCGACTGTTAATCGACAGGTTCTTGGTTCGAATCCAAGTCAGGGAGCTTTTCACTCGGCCTTTTCTCAGGCTCGACCTTTACTATTCATCTCATGAACATGATTCAAAGCTATCTGCGCACAGCCAGTTCATCATGGCGCAGTCAAGCACCTGCATTTCGAATCATGCGCCTGTGGCTTGGAATTACATGGATCTATGCTGGTTGGGATAAAGCAACGGATTCAGGATTTCTTACCCCCGGTTCCTCAACTTACATCGGAACACAGTTATCTGGGTTTTCAACTCAATCTCCATTGGGCTTTGCATTTAATAAGTTAATAGAACATGCCACCTTGGTAGGTGGTTTTGTGATGATTTCTGAGTTTGCAATCGGACTAGCCACACTTCTCTGGGTTGCACCGCGTTTGGCAGCCTTCGGTGGATTTTTGATGTCGCTAGGTTTGTGGCTTGCTGGTAGTTTTCATGTATCCCCATACTTTTTGGCAAGTGATACAGCGTATGCAGTTTTATGGTTGTCTTATTTATTACTCTTAGTCGGAAATGGCAAACGAAAGGTCTTAACAATGTCATTAGAACGTCGTAGCGTGTTACGAGTTGGAATTACTGGTGTTTTAGCTGTTGCGTTTGCTGGAGCAGGCAAGTTCTTTGCAAAAGCTGCACCTGCAACTACAACAATGGCAGCAGGCAAAGGTACAAAGATTATTAAGTTGGCATCACTTAAAGTTGGAGGCAACCACAACTTTGTTGCCAGCAACGGCGCACCATCAATCCTTTTTAGAACTAAAAAAGGTGTGTTTGCTTATTCAGCAATCTGCACACACCAGGGCTGCACCGTGGCCTACTCAACTTCTAGCAAGACTTTAAAATGTCCATGCCACGGAGCTGAGTTTGATCCAAATAACTCTGCAAAGGTTCTCAATGGCCCAGCAGTGAACCCACTTGGCAAGGTGAAAGTCGCAGTCAGCGGTGCTTGGGTAATCGAGGCGTAAGTTGAGAAAAAGATTTTGGCGGTATTATTAAGCCATGGCTCTGTTTAAACTCAATATCTCTCTTCCAGATCGACCTGGTGCCCTTGGTCTATTGGCATCTGCAATTGGTGCTGCAGGGGGAGATATCCGCGGATTAGTTGTTCTTAAATCTGAAGATGGACGCGGCTATGACGAAATTACTGTTGCTGTGCCAGGAAGTGATCCCACTGATTTACTAAATGTTTTAGGTGCAATTGGCGGCGTAGAAGTGGTTTCAATTACCCCCGCTGAATAACCTCTGCACCTTGGCTTGGAAGTGAAGTAAAAAAGCGTGGTGTCTTAAATCGATTATCTGCAAAAGCTTTTTCAACTGCTGCAATTGTCTCTGTTGTGTGAGATGCCTTAATAAGTGCAATTGCACTTCCACCAAAGCCACCACCCACCATACGAGCACCTAAGGCTCCCGCCGCAATTGATGCATCAACTGCGCAGTTAAGTTCTGGACATGAGACGTTGTAATCATCTCGAAGTGATGCATGAGATTGATTGAGTAAATATCCGAGTGATGCAAAATCTTTCTTCTCAAGGACTTCTACGGCATCCATGACACGTTTCATCTCAGTGACGGCATGGCGTGCTCTGCAGAACTCTGTTTCTGTAATCAGATTTCGTGAAGACTCAAGTTGATCAAGTGAGAGTTCGCGTAAAGAAGGGATACCTAACTTTGCAACCACTGATTCACAGGACGCTCGGCGCTCGGCATAACCACCATCGGTGAGGGAGTGGTGAGCTTGTGTGTCAATGATGAGAAGCTCAAGACCACTGGATGCAACATCGAAAGCAATGTGCCTGGTGCTTAAGTCACGGCAATCTAAAAGAAGAGCTGAACCAGAGTGAGCCATGAGTGAGACGGATTGATCCATGATTCCGCATGGCACACCCACATATTCATTTTCAGCTCTTTGTGTTAACCGCGCTAAATCTTCTAATGAATGACCTAAAGAAAAGAGATGATTAAGGGCAGTTGCCACACTGCACTCAAGGGCAGCAGATGAAGATAGGCCGGCTCCAAGTGGAACATGGCCATCAATCATGATGTCTATGCCACTAGTTATTCCAAGAGACCAAATAACACCGAATGGATAGCGCTCCCATTCACCTTTCAAACCAGGCTTAATTGCATCCAAGTTGTGTTCAACAACTTTGTTCCTGCGCTGCATAGAAGATATGCGTACTTTGCGATCATTGCGCACACGGATAGCGGCAAAGGTTCGATCTTTAATGGCAAAAGGGAGCACAAAACCATCGCTGTAGTCGATGTGTTCTCCGATTAAGTTCACTCGCCCAGGTGCTGCGGCGATGATGTCTGGGGCAGCGCCAAATGCCTGCACAAATCTCTTATCAATATCTAACATCAATGACCTAGCTAAGAGCTGCCAAAGTATCGGCAACCATTACTTCAATTCCCCTTATTGGACTCCAACCAAGCTTAGATTTTGCTTTATTGATGTCGGCAATTAAAACTGCAGGATCTCCGGCACGACGCGGTGAATCAAGAGTTGGAATCTCATGTCCTGCAGCCTTTGATGCAGCTGCAACAACTTCTCGCACTGAATAACCATCTCCACTACCCAAGTTATAGATCTCGTGCACACCTGGTTGTAGTGATTCCAAAGCTTTAATGTGGGCATCAATCAAATCAACAACGTGGACATAGTCACGCACGCATGTGCCATCAGCAGTGGGCCAATCTGTGCCAAAAATCTTTACTGGGTTTTCTCTGGTGCTTCTCAATACATTTGGAATTAAATGTGTCTCTGGATTGTGACGCTCAGCTAACCAACCCCGCTTTGATTTAAGCGCACCTGCCACATTGAAATAGCGCAGTGATGCTGCAGCAATCCCGCGTGAGGCTGCCTCTTCAGTAATCATTTGATCTATCTCTAATTTAGTTGCGCCATATGGATTAGTTGGCTTAGTAGGCGCGGTTTCTAGAATAGGTACTCGTTCAGGTTCACCATAAGTTGCAGCAGATGAAGAGAAAACTAACTTTGTCACACCGCTCTTGTGCATTTCATCTAGCAAATTGCGGGTTCCATCAACATTTACTTGATGATAAAGATCAGGTTTTTCAACAGATTCACCAACGAGTGATTTACCGGCAAAGTGCATGACAGCATCAACACCAACGAGTGCTTGTGCTAAATCACCAGAATTGAGAAGTGAGCCTTGAATAAAGCTCACACCAGCAGGGGCAGTGTCGGCATGGCCGGTACTGCAATCATCCAGAATAGAAATTTCATAACCTTGCGCAAGCAAAATATCCACTGCAGTAGAGCCGATATAGCCAGTGCCACC
>JBDLTD010000012.1:0-14436 GCA_039799185.1 Actinomycetota bacterium
CGGGCTTTTGCCGCCCCGTCATGCAAAATATCTAGCAAATGCTTCTCATCGCTCAATAATTCAATTGCCTTAGCGCGAATTGGTCGGAAATATTCAACAGCAACCTCAGCAACTGCGCCTTTAAAGTCGCCATAGCCCTTTCCATCAAACTCTTTTTCAAGGCTTGCGATGGATTGGCCAGATAAAGCGCTATGAATTGTGAGCAAATTACTTATTCCAGGCTTTTCTTTTTCATCAAATTTCACTTCACGACCAGCATCAGTTGCCGCGCTCTTAATTTTCTTCGCATTTGATTCTGGGGTGTCCATTAATTCAAGAACACCTGCAGCAGAGCCTGATGACTTACTCATCTTTGCTGATGGATCTTGTAGGTCTTGAATTTTGGCCGCGGTCTTTAAGATAAAGTTTTCTGGAATCGTAAAAGTCTCACCAAAACGAGTACGAGTTAATTCAATGTGTTGGCGCTGATCTTCCCCAACTGGAACTAGGTTGGCTTGATACAACAAAATATCTGCAGCTTGCAACATTGGATATGTGAAAAGCCCAACGCGCGCAGAATCAGAGCCACCCTTGGCGGATTTGTCTTTGAACTGCGTCATGCGGCTTGCTTCACCAAAGCCAGCCATACATTCCATTAACCAACCGAGTTGATTGTGTTGTGGAACTTGTGACTGAACAAAAAGAGTTGATTTTTCTGGAGAAATTCCAAGTGCAATTAACTGTGCCGCCGATGCCAATGTTCGCTTTCGCAATAGTGCAGGTTCAATCTCACCAGTTAATGCATGCAAATCAACGATGCAATAAAAGGCATCATGGCCATCTTGTAAATCAACCCACTGCTTAACGGCGCCTAAGTAATTGCCAAGGTGGAAGGAATCACTTGTTGGTTGGATTCCAGATAAAACCCGCTTTGCGCTCATGCGTTAATTCTTTCACACATCATGCGCTACGAGAGATCAATAGCGCTCCAGCGCGCTTGCCCTCCATAGAAAGCACTGTAATTCGTAGACCATCGACCATTACTACGTCATGGTCCTTAGGAATTCGGCCTAAATGATGCATAACAAAGCCACTGGCGGTTTCATAGGGACCATCTTGAATTTCTATTCCCGTCTGCTCAATTAAATCCTCAATTGAAATCAAGCCATCGACTTCAAAATCTCCCGTGCGTGATTCCACGGAGATATCTACCTCTTCTTCGTCGTATTCATCTCTGATATCACCGATTAAGCACTCGACGAGATCTTCCAGAGTCACAATGCCATCTGTGCCACCGTATTCATCAAGCACGATTGCCACATGTTGGCCTTGTTTACGCATCTCAGAAAGCGCGGGCAAAATGCCTTTTGTTCCAGGCAAGAAGATTATGGATCGAACAAGTTCAATAATCTTTGTTTCCTTTGTGGCCAAAGAAGTATCAAGTAGATCGCGCACGTGAATAAAGCCAATTACTTCATCAGATGAACCACGAATTACCGGATAACGAGAATGAGCTTTATCAACAGCTAACTCAATGGCTTTTCCAACGGTTAACGAAACATCCATGAAATCTACTTCTGTGCGAGGAACCATAACTTCATGAATCTGGCGCTCTGAAGCGTTAAATACTTCTTCAACAATGTCACGCTCTTCATCACTTAATGCGGCATGGCCAGCTACAAGATCTAATAACTCTTCTTCAGAGATTTGGCTTCTCGCCTCTTTTGGATCAATACCAAATGCGCGCACCACAAAATCTGTTGACTTTGAGAGTAGCCAGATTATTGGGCGGAAAATCTTGGCGATTACATCAATTAACCCCGCTGAGGCTAAAGAGATTTCTTCGCTTCTAAATAAGGCTAGGCGCTTTGGAACAAGTTCTCCAAAGACAAGTGAGAAGTAAGCAATAACTAATGTCACGCCAATAATTGAAAGGGTCGTACTTAAGCCCGTCGATAATCCTTTGCCTTCTAGCCAAGGAATGACGTATCCCCCAAGCTTTTCAGCACCTAGGGCAGCAGATAAAAATCCACAGACCGTGACGCCAACTTGGGCCGCAGCTAAAAAGCGGGTGGGATTCTCAGCTAACTTTGCAACGCGAGCGCCACGTTTTCCACGGCCAGCGATCTGGCGAATCTGACTTTCTCGCAGTGAGATCAGGGCTATTTCAGCGGCCACAAAAAGGGCGGCCAGCAAGATAAGGCCAGCAATCAGAGCTAGATCTGCAAATAACGTACCGACCGAGTGAGACTCCATTATGTGGGCAACTATACGGCACCGCACCTCTAGGCGGCCTAGCCAATTTCCCCCTTTACGCGTAACCTTCGGTGCGTTGGCCCACCCGGGCCATCACCTTCATCCACGGACCGTCGGGCACGTACCTGCCCGGAGAAGGAGAGCAATCTCATGGCATCAGTAGTTTTCGAAGCCGCATCACGTATCTATCCAGGAACTACAGCACCTGCAGTCGATAAATTAAATCTCACTGTCAATGACGGTGAGTTTTTGGTTTTAGTCGGACCATCAGGTTGCGGTAAATCAACATCACTTCGTATGTTGGCAGGACTTGAAGAAGTCGATAACGGAAGAATCTTGATTGGTGATCGCGACGTTACAAACGTTGCACCAAAAGATCGCGATATCGCGATGGTATTCCAGTCATATGCGTTGTACCCACACATGACAGTTGCAGAAAACATGGGCTTCGCACTAAAGATCGCTGGAACTCCAAAAGAAGAACGTGAACGCCGCGTTCTTGAAGCAGCTAAGTTGCTAGACCTTGAACCATACCTAGAGCGCAAGCCAAAAGCTCTTTCAGGTGGACAACGTCAGCGCGTTGCTATGGGTCGCGCAATTGTTCGCGAGCCTCAGGTTTTCCTTATGGACGAACCTCTATCAAACCTTGATGCGAAGTTGCGTGTTGCAACTCGTACACAGATCGCTGCATTGCAGCGTCGCTTAGGAATCACAACTGTTTACGTAACACACGACCAGGTTGAAGCTATGACTATGGGCGATCGCGTTGCAGTTCTTAAGGATGGCTTGCTACAGCAGGTTGACACACCTCGTAATCTTTATGACAACCCAGCTAATGCTTTCGTTGCAGGCTTTATTGGCTCACCAGCCATGAACTTGCTCAACGCTCCAATCGTGGGCGGCAAGGCAATGCTAGGAAATCTTGGAATTGCAGTTCCAGCCTCTGCTGGAAATGAAGTAACTGTTGGTGTTCGCCCAGAAGGCTTCACACCATCAACTGAAGGATTCCATGTCTTGGTTGAAGTAGTTGAAGAACTTGGTTCAGATGCTTTCGTTTATGGAAAGCCAGCTGACACAAACGTTAAGTTCGCTAATGCAACAGATGAAGGCGCACAGATTATTGTTCGCTGGGATCCAAAGAATCCTCCAAAGGCTGGTCAAACAATCACTGTTACTGCAAATCCAAATGCAGTTCACTTGTTTAACTCAGTAACTGGAGAGCGTATTTAAAGTATTTATTAAAAAACCCGCCGTATGTATACGGCGGGTTTTTTTATGCCCCGGTTTTGACCGGAGAATTCTCCAATTGTTCCCACTCTTGGTCAGTAAATAGGCGAGAACGAATAAGGAATCTCTTGCCCTCAGGTGATTCAAGTGAAAAGCCCCCACCACGTCCATCAACAACATCAATAGTTAAATGAGTGTGCTTCCAATATTCAAATTGCGATGCCGACATCCACACTTCAACTGGTTCACTCATCTGAGCTATAACTAGCTCGCCAATTAAGACATCAGAGCCGCCTAGTCGAAATTCGCCTTTGAGATAACACATAGGTGATGATCCATCACAGCACCCACCGGATTGGTGAAACATCAGTGGGCCGTTAATTTTTGTAAGTTTAAGTAATAGCTCTGCCGCCTCGGGTGAGTAATCAACACGGGACGGCAGAGACATTAGTACTCCTTAAAAGAAACCGAGCTTGTTTGGTGAGTATGAAACTAGCAGGTTCTTTGTTTGTTGGTAATGATCAAGCATCATCTTATGGTTCTCTCGGCCAATACCAGAGGCCTTATAACCACCAAATGCTGCGCCTGCTGGATATGCGTGATAACAATTTGTCCAGACGCGGCCTGCTTGAATTGCTCGGCCTGCACGATAAGCAGTATTCATATCGCGAGTCCAAACACCAGCACCTAATCCATACAACGTGTCATTGGCAATCTCCATGGCGTTATCAAAGCCATCAAACTTTGTAACAGAGACAACAGGACCAAAGATCTCTTCCTGGAAGATTCTCATCTTGTTGTTGCCTTCAAAGATTGTTGGCATAACGTAGTAACCACCAGAGAGTTCGCCGCCTAAATCAGCACGCTCACCACCAGTAATTACTTTTGCGCCTTCTTTCTTTCCAATATCTAGATAAGAAAGAATCTTTTCCAACTGATCTGTACTTGCTTGTGCACCCATCATTGTTGAAAGATCGAGTGGATTACCCATCTTGATTGCTTTGGTGCGCGCAGTGACATCGCCCATGAACTTGTCATAGATCTTTGCCTCAACCAAGCCACGTGAAGGACATGTACATACTTCACCCTGGTTAACAGCAAACATTGTGAAGCCTTCAAGAGCTTTGTCATAGAAGGCATCATTTTCAGCTGCAACGTCATTGAAGAAGATATTTGGGCTCTTGCCACCTAGTTCAAGGCTGACAGGAATGATGTTTTCGGATGCGTATTGCATGATGAGGCGCCCAGTAGTGGTTTCACCAGTGAATGCGATCTTTGCAATACGAGGAGAAGATGCAAGTGGCTTACCTGCTTCAACACCAAAACCATTAACAATATTGACAACTCCAGGTGGTAATAGATCCTTGATGATGTCCATCAAGAACAAAATTGACACTGGAGTTTGTTCTGCTGGCTTGAGGACTACGCAGTTACCTGCAGCAATAGCTGGGGCTAATTTCCACACTGCCATCAAGATTGGGAAGTTCCAAGGAATAATCTGACCAACAACACCTAGAGGCTCATGAAAATGATAAGCAACAGTGTCATTATCAAGTTCTCCCGCAGATCCTTCTTGCGCACGGATTGCTGCAGCAAAATATCTGAAGTGATCGATAGCTAGTGGAATGTCTACGTATAGAGCTTCGCGGACTGGTTTTCCGTTTTCCCATGTCTCAGCAACTGCAATAGCCTCAACATTTGCTTCCATACGATCAGCTATTTTGTTAAGGATATTTGCGCGCTCAGTTGCAGATGTCTTACCCCAAGCAGGAGCAGCAGCATGTGCTGCATCTAGGGCTTTATCGATATCTTTTGCATTTCCACGTGCTACTTCACAAAATACTTTTCCTGTTACTGGTGTTACGTTCTCAAAATACTGACCTGAATCTGGCTTTACATACTCACCATTAATCCAATGGTCATACCGTGATGCGTAATTAACTTTGCTTCCAGGTTGTCCTGGGGCAATGAAATCGGTCATGTCTCCTCCAACTTCTTAACGCGCGAAAGTTCGCGGTGTTGGATTGAACGTAGACCTGGCCATAGAGGCTGGCAATAGGATTTGGCGAGTCCTACCCCTCAATAATTTTGCAGGCGGGGCTTACGCCATTGCTTTCTTCAGGTTTTCATCGATTGAATTCAAAAACTCCTGAGTAGTTTGATACGGAGCTTCTTTTGAGATCAGCAAAGATAAGTCTTTAGTCATCTTGCCTTGCTCAACAGTTTCGATACAAACGCGCTCTAGAGTGTCGCAAAACTTAGCTAGATCGGCGTTGTTATCAAGCTTTGCACGGTGAGCAAGTCCACGAGTCCACGCAAAGATTGATGCAATTGGATTTGTAGAAGTTGCTTTACCCTTTTGGTGATCACGGTAGTGACGAGTAACAGTGCCGTGTGCTGCCTCTGACTCAACAACCTTTCCATCTGGTGTCATCAGTACAGATGTCATGAGACCGAGTGAACCGTAACCCTGAGCCACAGTGTCTGATTGAACATCACCGTCATAGTTCTTACATGCCCAGACATAGCCACCCTCCATACGAAGTGACATTGCAACCATGTCATCGATAAGGCGGTGCTCATACCAAATACCTGCAGCATCAAATGCGCTCTTGAACTCTGCTTGATAAATATCTTCAAAGATATCTTTGAAGCGGCCGTCATAAGCCTTCAAGATTGTGTTCTTAGTTGAGAGATAAACTGGGAATTTACGATTAAGGCCATAGTTTAAAGAAGCACGGGCAAAGTCACGGATTGATTCATCCAAGTTATACATACCCATTGCAACACCGGATGACTTGAAGTCATAAACGGTGTGTTCGATTGGGGCAGAGCCATCTTCTGGAACAAATGACATTGTGAGCTTGCCTGGACCAGGAACCTTGAAATCTGTTGCACGGTATTGGTCACCAAATGCGTGACGGCCAATAACAATTGGCTTAGTCCAGTGTGGAACTAAACGTGGAACGTTGCTGATGATGATTGGCTCACGGAAAATAACGCCACCCAAGATATTACGGACAGTTCCATTAGGAGACTTCCACATCTTCTTAAGACCAAATTCTTCAACGCGGGCCTCATCAGGAGTGATAGTTGCGCACTTAATACCAACACCATGCTTTTGGATTGCATGAGCTGAATCAATAGTTACCTGATCATCTGTTGCATCACGATTTTCCATACCAAGGTCGTAGTACTCAAGATTGACGTCCAAATAAGGAAGGATTAATGAGTCTTTGATGAACTGCCACATGATGCGAGTCATCTCGTCGCCATCTAGTTCAACAACGGTTCCTTCAACTTTGATCTTGGCCATGTAATGCGCTCCTTTAGAGTGTTTGTACGTCTGCTTGCTTTGCACGAACTGCTTCAGCTGCTGCCTTGAGGGCTTCAACTTCAGAGTCCGTCAACTTGCTTTCAACAACTTTCTTAATTCCACTGCGGCCAATCTCGGCTTCAACACCAAGATAGACACCTGAGATTCCATACTCGCCATCTACCCATGCACATACTGGCATTACGGCACCTGAATCTTCGATGACAGCTTTTGCCATTCTGGCAGCGGCTGCAGATGGTGCGTAGTAAGCAGAACCAGTCTTAAGGAGTGCAACTACTTCAGCGCCACCATTGCGTGTGCGATCAACTAATTCATCGATTTCAACCTGTGAAAGCAAATCACTAAGCGGCTTGCCATCTACTGTGCAACGACTTGGAACTGGAACCATCGTGTCACCGTGTGAACCAAGAGTGAGAGTCTTTACTGAGCCGACTTTTACACCAAGCTTTTCTGCAACAAAGTTAGTAAAGCGGGCAGTATCTAGCATTCCTGCCTGACCCATGACACGGTTTTTTGGAAAGTTAGTTGCAAGTTGAGCAAGGGCAGTCATTTCATCTAGTGGATTTGAAACCACAATGATGACTGCATTGGGTGAATGCTTAGCAATATTTTCTGCAACTCCGCGAACGATTCCTGCGTTAACGCCGATGAGATCCATACGGCTCATGCCAGGCTTGCGTGGAAGGCCTGCAGTAATAACTACTACATCTGAATTAGCCGTTGCTTCATAGCCGGCACCTTCAGGAGATGTTGTTGCGCCAATTATCTTTGTCTCAAAACCTTCGATTGAACGAGATTGGTTCATATCAAGGGCTAGACCCTCAGGCTTGCCTTCAAGAATGTCGGTTAAAACGACGGTGTCGAAGATGTTGTATTCAGCTAAACGAAGCGCAGTTGTTGAACCATAAAATCCTGCACCAACTACTGTGACTTTTCCGCCCACGGCGTACTCCTTACATTCGACAATACGGCAACTCTACCGTCCGCGAGGAAGTGCAATCGCCAGAGCAAAGAGGGCTATCGCGATAACAAGTGGGAAATAAAAGTCGAATTTACGTTGGTGCCGGGCCTTAATTGCCATCCCTGCCGTGCCAACAGCGATAAAAAGTGACGCAACTCGCACTGCTCCAAAAATGCCCAGTGCAATCCCAATCAGGATTACGACATTGCTGGCAATCGTTAACAGGCGATCATTTATCCGCATGCATCAACAACATTCTTTACTAACATCGCTCGAGTCATTGGCCCAACTCCGCCAGGCATTGGTGCAACCCATGAAGCCACATTCATAACTGATGGATCTACATCGCCCAGCAATCCTTTATCAGTACGTGAAATACCAACATCAATAACAACTGCTCCGGGCTTAATCATCTCGGCTTTAAGGAAGTGAGCTTGTCCCACAGCAGCAACAATAATGTCAGCCTTCTTAGTATGCATTGTTAAATCTTTAGTTCCGGTATGTGTAAGAGTCACAGTTGCATTTTCTTGTTTGCGAGTAAGCAGCAAGCCAAGTGGGCGACCAACAGTTAACCCGCGGCCAATGACAGTTACTTCGGCGCCTTTAGTACTAATTCCGTAGTGAGTCAGTAGTTCAACAATTCCATGTGGTGTGCAAGGAAGTGGTGCGTCATAACCTGAAACTAATCGACCTAAGTTCATGGGATGTAAACCATCAGCATCTTTTGCTGGATCAATTGCTTCTAGAACTCTTTGTGTATTAATTCCCTTAGGCAGTGGAAGTTGCACGATGTAGCCAGTGCATTCTTTAGATGAATTTAAATCTTTAATCGCCGCCATTACATCGGCTTCGCTGGCATTTTCAGGAAGGTCCACACGAATTGAATTGATACCAATTTCATGGCAGTCACGGTGTTTTCCACCAACATATGAATGTGATCCTGGATCATCACCCACGAGAACAGTTCCAAGTCCTGGTGTGATTCCGCGTGATTTAAGTTCAGCAACACGGATAGCTAATTCGCCCTTGATTTTTGAAGCTAATGCTTTTCCATCCAGAATTTGTGCACTCATAGCGCTCATCCTAATAGCCTCTTAGGCGTGGGAGAAATGGCGTACGCCTGTGAAGAACATCGCAACACCAGCCTTTTGCGCTGCTGCAATGACCTCTTCATCACGAACACTTCCTCCTGGTTGCACAATTGCAACCACTCCAGCATTGATCAAAATCTCAAGCCCATCAGCAAATGGGAAGAAAGCATCACTTGCAGCAACAGAGCCTTTTACTCTTTCACCCGCACGATCAACAGCTAACTTGGCCGAATCAACGCGATTTACTTGGCCCATTCCAATTCCAACTGAGGCAGTCATTTTTGCTAACAAAATTGCATTGCTCTTTACACTTCTCACGCTGCGCCATGCGAATTCAAGATCTTTCATTGTTTGTTCATCAACTTGTGTGCCACTGACTTGCTTCCAATTACTTGGAGAATCACCAGGTGCATCAATTAAATCTGTTTCCTGCACAAGGATGCCACCCGATACTGGACGCAGCTCTAGTGGAGCAACTGAAGGTAACGCACATTTAAGAATTCTGATTGATGGCTTCTTCATCAATAGTTCTAATGCATCGGCATCATAATCAGGTGCAATTAATACTTCGGTGAAAACATCTGAAAGTGGTGTTGCCATCGCAAGATCAACTTTTCGATTGGCGGCCACTACCCCACCAAAAGCTGAAACTGGATCACATTCGTGTGCATGCTTATAAGCAACTGCAACTCCCAGAGCACACACCGCAATGCCACATGGGTTGGCATGCTTCATAATGGCAACGGCTGGATCGCGATGATCAAGCACGGTCCGCCACGCAGATTCGGCATCGGTGTAGTTATTGAAAGACATTTCTTTTCCATGCAGTTGAACTGCATTCACAATTCCAACTGGGCCGCCAGAGTAAATTGCTGCGCTTTGATGAGGATTTTCTCCATAACGCAAAACATTCTCACGATGCCAAATCCGTCCAAACCATTCAGGCAGTTCATCGTTTTGTCCTAGCCAGTTGGCAATCGCTAAATCGTATTCAGCGGTAGTTCTAAATACTTCTAGCGCTAACTCTTTGCGCTCTGATTGAGTGAAACCACCGGCTTTGATTGCAGATAACAACTTCTCATACTGAGATGTCTTACAAATAACAGCGACAGAACCATGGTTTTTAGCAGCCCCTCGCAACATAGAAGGCCCACCGATATCTATCTGCTCGATGCATTCAGCAAAATCTGCTCCAGATGCGATAGTGGCGGCGAATGGATAGAGATTGATAATTACTAAATCAAAGGGTTCGATATCTAATTCTTTAATCGCAGCTACATGTTCTGGGTTATTTTGATCTGCCAAGATTCCTGAGTGAACACGAGGATGTAATGTCTTGACTCGACCCCCCATGATCTCTGGGAATCCTGTGTATGCACTTACTTCAGTTACAGCTATTCCAGCAGCTTGTAATGTCTTTGCTGTGGATCCGGTTGAAAGTATTTCAACGCCAGCGCCACTGAGTGCACTCCCGATTTCAAGCAAGCGATCTTTGTCATAAACACTTACCAGTGCTCGACGAATAGATTTGCGATCAGACATTGCGCTCCAAAGTTGGAAGAATCAAGGCTATGGTCGCAACAATGAGACCGCGTTCAACTTTCTTAATTCTCTCATGAAGTGTGGCCTCATCATCTCCTGGCAACACGGGTACTTCCATCTGGGTAATGACAGGGCCCGTGTCCACGCCATCATCAACCCAGTGAACGGTCGTGCCAGTGACTGAAACCCCTGCAGCTAATGCATCTCGCACTGCATGTGCCCCAGGAAATTGAGGTAGGAGTGCGGGGTGAGAATTAATCGTTGGAAAGCGGTTAACAAAATCTGGCGGGAGAATTCGCATAAAACCAGCGCTCACAACTAGATCAACTGAGAGTGAAACTACAGTTTGAATAATTCCTTGGTTCCACTCATCACGTGAATCCTTCATAGGTAAGACAAAAGTTTGGATATTGGATTCTTGCGCACGCTTTACTGCCTGTGCTTCTGGGTTATCACTAATGAGTGCAACGATTTCGATTTCAAGTTCTTCTGCATCGATTATTGCTTGAGCAAGAGTTCCTGAACCTGAGGCCAGCAACACAACGCGATGGGTCATTAGCGCCTTCCAAGGCGAGGCAAATACAAAGCTAAAAATGCACCCAGGGATAGTTCAGCTGCCAATGAAAGTGTGAACTTCCAAGGTGATACCCCCACTGCAGACATAGCATCCGTTAGAAGTGCTCCGCTGCCTGCTATTCCAATTACTGCACACATGATTGCACTAACAACCAAGCTTTGAACCAAAATCTTCATATTCAAATCAATTGTCCAACTTGCAAGAAGCGCTCCGGTCAGAATCACCACAACAATTCCAAATAGCGCAAATAAGGATGTTCCGGATGGCATTGCACCTAGCAATGGGAAGGCTGGGATTGAGTTGAGATCAAATCTCCACGGTGCAACCAATGTGCCGGAGCCAACTGCAAAGCCTGCACCAGAGAAATATCCAAGGGTTGCAACTACCGCATTTGGTAAATAGAGAATATTAAGAAGTAGCAACAGCAGACCGCCTAGAATGCCTGGCTCTAAAACAGTTGTTAGGTTTTTAACTGTTGATAGGTGAGTGAAAATTGAGATTCCAAGAATGATTGAGGAAACTCCCAGCAAGAGAGCTAAAGCTCGAGATCCATATAAAACTGCCTGAGCAAAAACTAGTCGACGACCAACAGTTGCCGCGCTAATGAGTACGAGTGGAAAGACAAAAAGCGGTGCTAAATACCAAACCGGCTTAACGGATTGGGTGGATGAAAAATAAGAAAGAAGCATTGCTGCGATGCTGTATTCAATCGCAAAGAGAAGTCGAGCCAATGGCAGCGTAGAAGTGTTGTGGTCTAAGCGATCAATAACTCGGTTAAACCCACTTCGGATTGCAAAAATTGGTAGCACTACTGCGCCTAAGGGTAAGTAGGAAAGATAGCCAGCAATATTTGCTGGAGGAAGTGCTAATGAAAATGGAACTTGGTGTGCTCCAAGCCAGATCCATAGCGCTGCTCGCAGCGGATCTCCTGTATTTCCAGTTGCACTTCCCGCAGTTGCCCACGCCAGAAGTGCAATAAATGAAATAGGGAATAGAACAAAGGCAATACTGCGCGCAACTTGGGCCGAAGTGGTTCCAAGTACGCGGCCGAACATGGTCTTAGCGGCCTAAGATCGCGCGCAATAAACGCGCGGTTTCACTTGGAGTTTGGCCAACTTTCACACCAGCTGCTTCAAGAGCATCTTTCTTTCCTTGAGCAGTTCCTGAAGAACCAGAAACAATCGCACCAGCGTGACCCATTGTCTTTCCTTCAGGTGCGGTGAAGCCTGCAACATAACCAACAACTGGCTTAGTTACATACTCAGCGATAAATGCAGCTGCGCGCTCTTCAGCATCGCCTCCGATTTCACCAATCATCACGATTGCTTTTGTATCAGGATCATCTTGGAATGCACGAAGGCAATCGATATGAGTCGTTCCAATAACTGGATCTCCACCAATACCTACCGCTGTACTAAAACCGATATCTCGAAGTTCATACATCATTTGGTAAGTAAGAGTTCCTGATTTAGAAACTAAACCAATTGGGCCTGCGCCTGTGATGTCTGCAGGAATAATTCCGATGTTTGATTTTCCGGGGCTAATAAGTCCTGGGCAGTTAGGGCCAACAATGCGAGTTGTTCCCTTAGTTAATGAATAAGCATAGAAACTTGCAGAGTCATGAACTGGAATTCCTTCAGTGATTACAACAACCAAAGGCATGGCAGCATCAATTGCATCAATCACTGCAGCTTTTGCAAACTTAGGTGGAACGAAAACTACTGAGGCATTAGCACCAGTTGCACTCATTGCTTCGGCAACGGTGTTAAAGACTGGAAGTTGGTGGCCATCAATATCAAGTACCTGTCCACCTTTACCAGGAGTAACTCCGCCAACAATCTTTGTGCCAGAGGCCAACATACGGCGGGTGTGCTTAGTTCCTTCAGAACCAGTCATGCCTTGAACAATTACCTTGGTATTTTCATTTAAGAAGATAGACATTTACTTAGCCGCCAATTCTGCAGCACGATCAGCTGCGCCATCCATGGTGTCTAGCTGCTGCACCAATGGGTGTGCTGCTTTATTCAAAATTGCTCGGCCTTCCATCACGTTATTGCCATCAAGGCGAACAACGATTGGCTTAGTGGCCTTTGAGCCAAGTAATTCAAGGGCTTGAACGATTCCGGTCGCAACAGCATCACATGCTGTAATTCCACCAAATACGTTCACAAAAACGCTTTTCACATCTTTATCGCCCAAAATGATTGAGAGCCCATCAGCCATAACTTGAGCTGATGCACCGCCACCAATATCTAAGAAGTTTGCAGGGCGTACTCCCCCATGCTTTTCTCCAGCATAAGCAACAACATCAAGTGTGCTCATTACTAGGCCAGCTCCATTACCAATGATTCCAACTTCGCCTTCAAGCTTTACGTAGTTAAGACCCTTTTCTTTAGCTGCAGCTTCAAGTGGATTCTCAGCAGCTTGATCAATAAGTGCCCCATGATCAGGTTGGCGAAACTCTGCATTGTCATCAAGAGTTACCTTGCCATCGAGTGCAATTACTTTGCCATCATTTGTCTTAACGAGTGGGTTAACTTCAACCAGAGTTGCATCCTCAGATTGAAATACTTCCCATAACTTCACAAGAACATTGGCAACTTGATCAGCAACATCTGCTGGAAAATTAGCTGCACTAACAATCTCTTTTGCCTTAGCTGCGCTAATTCCATCAACTGCAGATACTGGAATCTTTGCAAGCTTTTCAGGAGCGGTGTGGGCAACTTCTTCGATATCCATACCGCCAGATACTGAAGCCATGACAAGAAACGTTCGGTTAGATCGATCGAGCAAAATTGCTAAGTAGTATTCAGATTCAATTGGGGCAGCTGCCGCAATCATTACTGTGCGAACAACGTGACCTTTGATATCCATTCCAAGAATCGCGCCAGCTTTTTCACGGGCATCAGCTGGATTTTCTGCAAGCTTTACGCCACCAGCTTTTCCTCGGCCACCAACTTTTACTTGGGCCTTTACAACTACTTTTCCACCAATCTTTGTTGCCGCAGCCTCTGCTTCATCGGCAGTAGTTGCAATTGCAGCTGCCAAGACAGGTACGCCATGTTTTTCAAAGAGATCGCGAGCTTGATATTCAAAGAGATCCACTGGTGCTCCACATTCTAATTAGGCCCTAATCCTAGAGCTTCTCAACGGGTGCATAACGCAGCAGTAATCGCTTCTCACCGTACTGACCAAAGTTAATTGTGGCTTCAGCCTTCTCTGCCTCGCCGGCTACTGCAACAACAGAGCCCAGGCCAAATGTGTCATGTGACACACGATCACCAATACTGAGTTCCATCACTGAAATCTTCTTGCCTGTTGCTCGTGGTGGCGGAGGAGTTGCAACACGAGATTTACGAACTAGCGATGGTGTTAAAGAAGCACCGCCTTGATTGCGCCACTCGATTACATCTTCTGGAATCTCATCAAGAAAGCGAGATGGTGGATTGTAATTTGGAGCACCCCA
>JBDLTD010000013.1:0-13919 GCA_039799185.1 Actinomycetota bacterium
GAAGAGTTCAAGCTACCAGGCGACCTCATTGAAATTGATGGCAAGAAATGCTGCCCTATTCATAGCAAGCCAATTGAACTAGTCAATGAAAATAACTGGTTCTTTAAACTTTCAGCTTTTGTGCAACCACTGCTTGAGCATTACCGCAAGAATCCAGATGCTTGCCAACCCGAGAGTGCACGCAATGAAGTTGTTTCATTCCTAGAAGGTGGCGTTACAGATCTTTCTATTTCACGGTCAACTTTTGATTGGGGAATCCCAGTTCCTTGGGATACTGATCAAGTTGTCTATGTTTGGTTTGACGCACTCCTTAACTATGCAACTGCAGTTGGCTTAACCGATGCACCTGAAAGTGAAGGCGGCAAGAAGTTTGCACAGACATGGCCAGCAGATGTTCACTTAGTGGGTAAAGATATTTTGCGCTTCCATGCTGTTATCTGGCCAGCAATGCTTATGGCTGCAGGTTTAGATGTTCCTAAAAAGGTATTTGCTCATGGCTGGTTACTAGTAGGCGGCGAAAAGATGAGTAAGAGTAAGTTGACAGGTATTGCACCTAAAGACATCACAGATCACTTTGGTGTTGATGCTTTCCGTTATTACTTCTTACGTGCTATTCCTTTTGGTACCGATGGCTCTTTTTCATGGGAAGACATGTCTGCCAGATACACCTCAGAGTTAGCAAATGACTTCGGAAACCTCGCTTCTCGCTCAGCGGCAATGGTTGAGAAATACTGCGGCGGAGTATTGCCAGCTAAAAGCAATGATACTGGCCTAGAGAGCGCACTAAAAGAGGCAGCAACAAAGGCCGATGCTGCAATCTGTGAATTAGATTTCCAAGGCGGAATCCTTGCGATTATGGATTTTTGTAAGAAAGTAAATGGCTATGTAACTGAGAAAGAGCCATGGATTCTTGCTAAAGATCCTGCTAACCAGCAGATTCTTGAAGATGTTTTATATAACACCGCTGAATCACTACGTGCATTAGCCGTCTTACTCAATGCAGTAATGCCACAGACATGTGAAATTTTGTGGAGCAGCTTGGGTGCTCAAGCATCATTAGGAGATCTTGGTGCACAAAAGATCTCTGATGTTGCAACATGGGGTCAATTGCCTCCGGGTGTCATCGTTACTAAGACTCCAGTTCTATTTCCTCGTTTAGAAACAAACGCTTAATAAATATGGCTGATCGCCACAACCGCGATATAGATCGTCAGCGGGCACCTCTTCCAGAACCACTTCCTGCTCCAACAGTTGATGCACATGCGCACATGGAGATCATCACTGATACTGCGCCAGACTCACCTGAAGTGGCTGAAGTAATCGCTGAAGCTAAAAGCGTTAATGTGGATCGAATCATGCAAGTTGGTTACTCAGCAGAGCAATCTGCGTGGTGTGTGGCAGCTGCAGAAAAGTGGAACTCATCAGTTTTAGCAGCCGTTGCTTTGCACCCTAATGAAGCACCAGTAGTTGAGAATCTAGAAGCTGACTGGGCAGTCATTGCTAAATTGGCAGAGCATCCTCGTGTTCGTGCAATTGGTGAGACTGGCCTTGATTATTTCCGCACGCCACCAGAGCTTCGAGCACGACAACAAGAATCCTTTAAATGGCATATTGAGTTAGCTAAAAAGACTAAAAAAGCTTTAGTTATTCATGACCGTGATTCTCATGATGATGTTCTCTCTGTATTACTTGAGGTAGGAGCCCCAGAAAAGGTTATCTTTCACTGCTTTTCAGGTGATGTAGAGATGGCTAAGACCTGCATAGAACGTGGCTATGTCCTCTCATTTGCTGGCACGTTAACCTTTAAAAACGCTCCTGCACTTCGTGAGGCCGTAAAGCTAGTTCCAATCAATCAACTTCTTGTTGAAACAGATTCACCTTTTCTCTCACCCATGCCTCATCGCGGTGCACTTAATACTCCTGCGCAAATTGCAAACATTGTTCGGGCCATGGCCCTTGAGCGAAATGCAGATCTTGGTGAATTAGCTACAGCCCTTGGCGATAATGCCGAGCGTTTATTTGGCTCATTTGCCTCATGACATTATTAGGAGCAGCTCAGATCCGCGAACTTGCCGCGGCCCTAGATCTAAAACCTTCCAAGTCTCTTGGACAAAACTTTGTTATTGATTCAAATGTATGTACAAAGATTGTTCGCACAGCAGCCGTTGGCCCAACCGATATCGCACTTGAGATCGGTCCGGGTTTAGGTTCCTTGACGCTAGCTTTACTTGAAAGCGCGGCATCAGTAGTAGCTGTTGAAATTGATTCACGATTAGCCCAGCAACTTCCGATAACAGTTGCTAATCACTTTGAACATCCAGAAAACCTGACAGTGCTTAATCAGGATGCACTCACTATTCAGACTTTGCCAGTTGACCCAACGGTGTTAGTAGCAAATTTGCCATATAACGTTTCAGTGCCCGTACTACTTCACTTGCTTGAAAAATTTGGTTCTCTTCGCACAGGAGTTGTCATGGTTCAAGCCGAAGTGGCTGATCGTTTAGCGGCAAAGCCTGGAACTAAGGATTATGGAATTCCTTCAGTTAAAGCTGCATGGTGGGCTGAAGTGAAAGGTGCGGGATCTGTCTCGCGTTCAGTATTTTGGCCAGCACCTAATGTTGATTCAAAACTAGTTTCATTTACTCGCAGGCAAACACCGGGGGATGAAGTACTACGTCGTAAAGTTTTCACAATCATTGATGCAGCCTTTGCCCAGCGCAGAAAGATGCTGCGCTCAGCTCTTTCTAGCCTTTATGGCTCATCTTCTGCGGCCGAGCAGATTCTTCAGCGCGCAGATATTGACCCCACTCTTCGTGGTGAAGCTTTAGAGATCTCCTCTTTTTGTGCCATCGCAGCCGTTGCACCTGACATTTTCTAGCCGACACATTAAGGTCAATTCATGCCAATAAAAAACGTGACGGTTCGGGTGCCTGCAAAGGTCAACCTGCAACTATCAGTTGGCCCACGTGAAGAAGATGGTTTCCACAATCTTGTTTCAGTTTTTCAAGCTATATCGATCTTTGATGAAGTAACGATTTCCCTTGGACAACCAAAATCAGGTGTGAGCGTTTCTATTTCTGGTGAACAAACGCATGGCGTTCCAGCTGATGCCAATAACTTAGCGGCCCAGGCTGCAGCTCTTATGGCAGAAGAGTATGACATTGAAATTGATGCCCACATTGAAATTAAGAAATCCATTCCAGTTGCAGGGGGAATGGCGGGCGGTAGCGCAGATGCTGCAGCAACAATCGTTGCTATTGATTATTTGTATTCACTAGGTATGAGCCGTGAAGAGATGGCAGATATTGCAGCCAAACTCGGAAGTGATGTTCCCTTTATGTTAAATGGTGGAACTGCAATAGGCACAGGTCATGGAGATCAATTAACTTCAGCGCTCTCTCGCGGCACTTATCACTGGGTTCTTGCACTTTCTACGCATGGTTTATCAACACCTGCCGTTTATGCAGAGTGTGATCGTTTGCGAACTGGACTTGAAATTGTTGAACCGCAAACCAATGAAGCACTCATGCAGGCATTACTTGCAGCCGATGCAGAATCAGTGGGTGCTCATCTCATAAATGATTTGCAACCAGCAGCATGTTCTTTGCGTCCAGCACTTCGTCTTGTTTTAGATGTTGGCCAGGAATATGGAGCCCTTGGCGCGTTAGTCTCAGGATCAGGGCCAACCGTTGCTTTTCTCGTTGCCGATGAGGAAGCTGGACTTGATTTAACGGTGGCGTTGACCTCTAGCGGAGTAGTGGGCAGCGTCGTTCGCGCATATGGCCCAGTGGCCGGGGCAAAAGTAATCTCGTAAAGAAGGTGCAATGTGGTCACAACCATGCCCATTTATGAGGGAGAATACGTGTTCCGCCATTGTGTAGTGGCTAGCACATGGGCCTTTGAAGCCCAGGGTCCAGGATCGATACCTGGTGGCGGAGCCACCGATAGGATTCACTCGTGACCGTAGAAACCGTGATCGTTCTCGCAGCTGGCGAAGGCACACGGATGAAATCGGCAAAAGCCAAAGTTCTCCATAGCGTTGCAGGACGTTCGTTACTTGGACATGTATTGCACGCAGTTGATCACCTTAAAGCCAAGAATGTTCGAATTGTCGTGGGCTCTGGCCGTGAATTAGTTGAAGAACACATCTCACTCATTGCACCAAAAGCCTCAACTGTTTTTCAAGAACACCGTGGTGGCACAGGACATGCTGCGCAGTTAGCGCTCGCAGGTTTATCTCCTAAAGGCACTGTTTTAGTTCTAGCTGGTGACACACCCATGCTCACCGGAGAATCACTGGCAGCCTTTATCGATGCACATAATGCAGGAAAGTTTGCAGCATCAGTTCTCACCGCTGAGCATCCAGATCCAACGGGTTATGGCCGCATTATTCGCGATGATGCCGATGAGCTGTTAAAGATTGTTGAAGAAAAAGATGCCACAGATGATCAGCGCTTTGTCTTTGAAATCAACTCTGGGGTCTATGCATTTGATGGAGCAGCGTTAGCAGCATCTATCGGCAAGCTCAATAACTCCAATGCCCAAGGCGAACTCTATTTAACTGATGTTATCGGTATTTTGAAAAATGAAGGTGCATCAGTTGCAGCAATCATGATTGATGATTTTACTGAAATTCTTGGTGTGAATGACCGAGTTCAGTTAGCTGAGTCAGCAGCGCTTCTGCGCGATCGCATCAATGATGAGTGGATGCGTGCTGGTGTGACGATTATTGATCCGACAACAACTTGGATTGATGCAACTGCCACAATCGCTTCAGATGTGACAATTCATCCAGGCAGTGGGATTTATGGAACAACAACTATTGCCCAAGGTGCATCTATTGGTCCCCGCACAACCCTTACCAACTGCCAAGTAAAAGAAGGCGCATCAGTTCTTGAATCAATTGCAACAGATACTGTGATTGGCGAAGGCTCAACAGTTGGCCCATTTACATATCTGCGCGCAGGGACAGTCCTTGGGGATGCAACTAAGGCTGGCGCATTCGTTGAAATGAAAAATGCCACAGTCGGAACTGGCTCAAAAGTTCCACATCTTTCCTATGTTGGCGATGCCACTATCGGTGAAGGCAGCAATATTGGGGCAGCAACAATTTTTGTTAACTACGACGGGGTCGAGAAGCACCACACCACTATCGGAGATCACGTCCGAATCGGTAGCGACACAATGTTGGTTGCACCACTCACCGTGGGCGACGGGGCATATACGGCCGCTGGATCTGTCATTACTGAAGATGTTCCTGCAGGCGCGATTGGCGTTGGCAGAGCGAAGCAAAAAAATGTATTAGGTTGGGTCATGCGCAAGCGAGCAGGATCCAAGTCAGCAAAAGCCGCCGAAGCTAAAGAGAAGAAGGGCTAATAAATGAGCGAGATCCGTTTATCTTCTGAAAAGAGATTACGCCTTTTTGCCGGCCGCGGATTTCCTGAATTAGCTGATGAAGTTGCAGCAGAGCTTGGTATTCCGCTCACTCCAACATCTGCATATGACTTTGCAAATGGCGAAATATTTGTTCGCTTTGAAGAATCAGTTCGCGGTTGCGATGCTTTCGTAATCCAAAGCCACACAACTCCAGTCAATAAGCAGATCATGGAACAACTCATCATGGTCGATGCACTCAAGCGCGCATCTGCAAAGCGCATCACCGTTGTTGCACCTTTTTATGGTTATGCACGTCAAGATAAAAAGAGCCGAGGACGCGAACCAATCACAGCTCGCTTAATGGCAGATCTTTTCAAAACAGCTGGTGCTGATCGATTGATGTGCGTTGATCTTCATACTTCACAAATTCAAGGTTTCTTTGATGGTCCAGTGGATCATCTCTTCGCACTTCCAATGTTGGCTAACTATGTTGGTAGCAAAGTCGATCGCACACGCCTAACAATCGTCTCTCCAGACTCTGGTCGAGTACGTGTTGCAGAGCGTTGGTCAGACTTACTGGGTGGTTGCCCAATCGCATTTATTCACAAAACACGTGATCCACGCATCCCTAATGAATCAACAACTGGGCGCGTGGTGGGCGATGTGCAGGGTCAAACCTGCGTAGTTATCGATGACATGATCGATACAGCAGGCACAATCACTAAAGCCGTTGAAGCTCTCTTTGATGCAGGTGCTGAAGATGTCATCATCGCTGCAACACATGCCGTGCTTTCAGGTCCAGCAGTTGAGCGCTTGAAGTCTTCTCGCGCCTCTGAAGTTGTTGTTACAAATACTCTGCCAATCTCTGAGGATCAAAAATTTGATGGACTCACAGTCCTATCGATTGCTCCACTTCTAGGCCGCGCCATCCGCGAGGTATTTGAAGATGGATCAGTCACCTCCCTCTTTGACGGTCATTCCTAAGCGGGGATTTGCTTCAAATAGCCCCTCGAAGATATTGTTCGCTTTGTTCCGGCGAGGGTAAGAATTTACTTCCGTAATCGACGGCTTAAGGACTTAACTCCTCATCGGAACTTTGTGCAGACACCGAAGTTATCTAGAGGAGATTTAAAATGGCAGAAATCAGCATCAACGGCCTACGTCGTACCGAATTTGGTAAGGGCGCATCACGTCGTGCACGTCGCGATGGTTTGGTTCCTGCCGTCATCTACGGTCACGGTGAAAAGCCACAACACATCACGCTTCCAGCACGCGAACTTGGCGTTGCTCTAAAGCAGTCAAACGTTTTGCTAGACATCGTTATCGATGGCAAGACAGAGCTCACACTTCCAAAGGCAATTGTTCGCCACCCACTCAAGCAAATCCTTGAGCACATCGATCTAGTTCTAGTTCGTCGCGGTGAGAAGGTTGTTGTTGCAGTTCCTGTTCACGCTATTGGTGAGCACAGCCGCGATGGAATCCTTGAGCACGTTCACAACTCAATTGAAGTACGTGTTGAGGCAACTGCAATTCCTAGCTTCCTAGAAGTTGATATTGATGGAATGACCGCTGGTGAATCACGTTATGCATCAGATGTGAAGCTTCCAGCAGGCGTTGAACTTGAATCAGATCCAAAGACAATCGTTGTTCACTTGTCTGAGAAGTCCACAGCAGTTGAAGAGGTAGTTGCTCCAGTAGCAGCAGCAACTGATGCGGCAGCACCTGCAGTAGATGCAGAAAAGAAGGACGCTTAACCCTTACGCTTACCGTTATGACGTGGTTGGTAGTGGGCCTGGGCAATCCAGGCGATAAATACGCTGCCACCCGTCACAACGTGGGCCAGATGGTGATCGATGAATTAGTTCGCCGCCACAACGTTAAATTATCTTCACACAAATCCCGCACACACATCGCAGCCTTTAAATTAGGCGTTGGTGTTGATGCACACCCAGTTATTGTTGCTAAATCACATTCATTTATGAATGAGACCGGTGGGCCAATTAAAGCTCTCGCAAACTTTTATTCTGTGGAACCACAAAAGATTATCGCTCTGCATGATGAGTTAGATATTCCCTTTGCTGCTATCCGCACCAAGATCGCTGGCGGAGATAACGGCCATAACGGTCTTAAATCTATGACTTCTGCTTTTGGCACCGCAGAGTATTACCGCGTGCGCTTAGGTATTGGCCGTCCTATGGGCGAACAAGATCCAGGTGATTTTGTATTAAAAGCTTTTTCCAAGGTGGAACAAAAAGATTTAGGTGAGTTTATTGCGCGGGGAGCAGATGTTGTTGAGTCTTTGATAAGTGATGGCTTAGAGCGAACACAAACGCGTTATAACTCTTAATCAACCTGTATTTCTAAGTCCTGCTGCCACACCGTTAATAGTGAGCAGCAAAGCTCTGCGCAATAGCGGATCCGCTGAATCTCCAGCATCACGCACGCGCTTGAGCAAGTTGATTTGTAGCAAGTGGATAGGTGAAAGATAAGTATCACGAACTTGTAATGTGCGAGCCAAAATCTTTTGATCTCCTAGTAGTGATTTCTTACCAGTTAACTTCAAGATTTCAGCCACAGTTAAATCAAACTCAGCTTGGATCTGATCTAAGAAGTGATGGAGTTCTTTCGGAACCAAAGTTTCAACATAGCGGCGAGCAAGAGCTAAATCAGTCTTTGCCAAAGTCATTTCAACGTTGCTAATGAAAGTATGGAAGAAGTGCCATTCACCCATCATCTTTTTCAATACATCTGTTTTTCCGGCCTCACGCGCAGCCTTTAAACCAGAGCCCACACCAAACCAGCCTGGAACAATCTGTCGTGATTGCGTCCAGCCAAATACCCAAGGAATAGCACGCAATGAACCAAGGCCACTGCTTGCATCAGGACGACGTGATGGACGTGAACCTAAGAAGAGATTTCCTAACTGTTCAACAGGAGTAGATGCATAGAAATAAGCAGGAAGATCTGGATGATCAACAAGAGTGCGATATGTAGAAAATGAACTATCACTCACTAGCTGCATGCATTCATTCCAGCTTTGTAGATCTGCAACTGATTGACGTGGACCACGGTTAAGTACGGTTGCTTCTAATGATGCAGCAAGTGTTAATTCAATGTTTTCACGGGCAAGGGAGGCCAATGCGTACTTATCGCTGATTACTTCACCTTGTTCAGTCATTTTAATCTGGCCATCAACTGAGCCCCAAGGAAGTGCAACTAAGGCTTCATATGTTGGCCCACCACCGCGACCAACAGAGCCACCGCGACCATGGAACAAACGCAGCTTCACGCCATGCTTCATTGCGATGTCGCGCAAAGAACGTTGTGCACGGTGGATTTCCCACTGGCTTGTTGCAATTCCCGCATCCTTATTTGAATCTGAATATCCCAGCATGACTTCTTGCACATCTCCGCGAAGTGCTACGAGTGCGCGGTAAGCAGGATTACTTAACAGCTTTTCAAGAATGTCACCTGAGGCACGAAGTTCTGCAACGGTTTCTAGCAGTGGAGCAAAGCCGATTCGAGCTTTCTTGTTCTTCAAGTTCACAAGACCTGCTTGCTGGGCAATAACCACTGCAGCAACTAAGTCATCGGCCCCTTTTGTCATTGAAACGATATAGGTCTCAATTGCTTGTGAGCCAAAGCGATCAATGAGATCTGCGATTGCAAAGAAGGTATCTAGAGTCTTTTGTGCTCCTGCATCCAATTTTGTTACATCTAAGTTGGTATCAGCAGCTAACAGGGTGGTGAGAATCCCAAACTTTTCTTCATGTGTTTTTTCACTATAGCCAGCAACACCAGTTACTTGGGCTAAAAGGTGATGATGAGCATCAGAGTGCTCGCGAACATCCATAGTTGCGTGGGTAATTCCAAAGGCTGCCACTGTGCGGATTGTGCGCTCAAGTAGGCCTGTAGCAATTAATTCACCCTTATGTGCAAAGAGAGAGTCGCGCATCAACATTAAATCTTTGAGAAGTTCATCTGTATCTGCATAGTCGCGATGTGGAACATGCGCAGAACCCTTCACATGGCGTTCACGAGTAAAACCTAATCGATGCACAATCGCTGTGGCCTTGAGGCGATAAGGCTCTTGCACGTTAAGACGCAAGAAACGTGGTTCAAATTCACCGATATGTTTTAGATCTTCTTCAACTGAAGCAGTGAGCTCTGGGGTCGCCCCAATAATGCGCGTTGAGATTGAAAGTACTTGGCGCAGTGAATTCATGGCATCGATTGTTGCGCGAATTGCGTGAGCAACTTGTAGAACCATGGCATCGGTAGTTACTTCTGCCGTCACATTTGGGTTGCCGTCTCGGTCTCCACCAATCCAGCTACCAAAAGATAATGGACGTGCTGTAACTGGAACCACAACATCAATACGCTTCATTTCGCGCGCAAAGTCATTGAGAACTTCAGGCACAGTTTGGCGGAATAAGTCATCAAGGTAATACAAAGCGTTCAACGCTTCATCAAGTGGCTCAGGTTGGCCAACACGTAGTTCATCTGTTTGCCACAGCAGGTCAATAGTTTCGGCTAAGCGATCTCTTTGAGAAGTATTACGGCCATCTTCTAGTAAATCTGCAACCTGACCTAATTTACTCAGCACTGAGCGACGAGCAGCTTCAGTTGGGTGGGCAGTAAATACTGGACGTACTGACATCTCATTAATCCATGTAGAAATCTCTTCAACGCTTATTTCATGACCAGGTGTTTGAGCTTTAAGCGCGGCTTCAATTTTATCTACGGCGCGTGCCAACCACGATCCTCCGCCAGCGCGGGCATCGGCTAACACACGAGCACGGTGCACTTGTTCTGCCACGTTTGCTAAATTGAAGTAGGTACTAAAAGCGCGTACCAACTGCACTGAATCTTCAACAGATAACGTTGCAAGCAATTCAACGCTTTCATCCTTGCCAACAGATTTACGAACTTTTTCAACGAGAGCTAAAAGCTCTGGGCCTTCTTGACGAACTAAAGTCTCACCCAGCAAATCTGCCAACCTACGGACATCGCTACGCAAAGCAGCTTCATCTGCCGCTATTGCACCGCTAAACCCGCTGGTTTCCATTGGGTAATCCTCTCAGGTCGCCGTAGGTGGTGCGAACAAATTACAATGAATCCATTAGCCCCCTCCCTTTTGGGAACGGGGCCTAACGGCGTTTATAGGGAGGTGCACAGTGCGCGGCTTAATTTCATCACTGCCTACGCAGCTAGATGCATCTCATATTGTGGCGCCTCTGCCTCTCTATCCATTTCTACTGGCAGCTCGCGCCGCAGATCACCCATTACTTGTTGTCACAAGTTCTAGCCGTAGCAGTGAAGATCTTGTTAATGAACTCAGTGAACTACATTCCAATGTTGTCGAATTCCCTGCCTGGGAAACTCTGCCTCATGAGCGCTTAAGTCCTCGAAGTGACACTGTTGCTAAGAGAATTCAAACTCTTTATGAGTTAGAAAAGAATCGATCTGTATTTCCGATTGTTGTTACACCCGTTCGTGGTGCTATTCACCGCATCATTGCAACTTTAGGTAAAGAAGAACTTCTGCAGTTAGAAATTGGTAAAGATCAATCTCTGGATCAACTAGTTCGCCATCTTTCAACCCTTGCCTATACACGAACTGATTTAGTAGAGCGCCGAGGCGAGTTTACAGTGCGCGGCGGAATCGTTGACTTGTTCCTGCCCTTAAATGATTATCCAATCCGTATCGATTTCTTTGGTGATGAGATTGAAGATATGAGCTACTTTGAAGTGGCCGATCAGCGCACCTTGAAACCAGTTGTGGGTGCAATCAAAATTTATCCCTGCCGAGAACTTCTCATCACTAAGCAAATTCGCCACCGCGCAATTGAACTCAAAGATTCATTACCAGCAGCTGCTGAACTACTTGAAAAGATAAGCGAAGGCATGAGTTTTGAAGGAATGGAATCACTTATTCCTCTGCTCATTGATGAGACTGAAACAATTATTTCTCGCATGCCAGCCGACACCCAAATAGTTTTTATTGATGAAGAGAGAATTAGATCAAGGGCAGCGGACTTACTGGCAACAAATGAAGAGTTTCTCAATGCCTCATGGAGTAATGCCGCACATGGCGCCGTGGCACCCATCCATGATGGTTCTGGAACATATATGTCATGGGAAGAGTTAGCTCAGGAAATCACTGAGCAGAAAGTGGCAACAGGTTCACTCTCCCCATTTGGTAGTGATTTAGCCGATGACACAGAGTTTTTGGACTACAACGCAATAGATCCGATGCGCGGGGATATTGAGCGCACGATTGAACAACTGCGAACTGCAGTGGAATCACATTTCACTGTTGTTTTTGCAACCCATGGTCACGGAATGCTTGAGAGATATGCAGGAATATTTAGAGCAGCTGATTTACCCGTGCAAGTAAATGAGAATTTGTTAGCTACCCCTACCAAGGGCACAGTTCACCTCACTACTTCAATCATTGCCCATGGCTTTGAAAGTGCTGCGCACCAAATCCTGTTTATAACTGAGCGGGACTTAACTGGCAGCAAGGGAAGTGTTAAAGATTCAGAGCGCATGCCAACAAAGCGCAAGCAGGCAATTGATCCGTTAGAGCTTCGTGCTGGGGACTTTGTCGTGCATGAACAACATGGAATTGGCCGTTATGTTGAATTACTTGAGCGCACAGTTGCCGGTGTGACCCGCGAATACTTAATCATTGAATACGCACCTGCCAAGCGCGGCCAACCAGGTGATCGCATATTTGTTCCAACTGATGCACTTGAGCAAGTGAGTAAGTATGTGGGTGGGGAAACACCTACCGTGCACCGCATTGGCAGTGGTGAATGGCAAAAAGCTAAGGGACGTGCGCGCAAAGCTGTGCGCCAAATTGCAGGCGAACTTATTCGTTTATATGCAGCGCGCACTAGTTCTCCTGGCTTCGCTTTCTCACCTGACACCCCATGGCAGAGAGAGCTAGAAGACTCTTTTTCTTATATTGAAACACCAGATCAGCTCTCAACAATCAATGATGTCAAAGCCGATATGGAGCGTCCCTATCCTATGGATCGCATCATCTGCGGTGATGTGGGTTATGGAAAGACTGAGATTGCAATCCGTGCAGCCTTTAAAGCGGTGCAAGATGGAAAGCAGGTTGCCGTCCTTGTGCCAACAACATTGCTTGTGCAACAACACACAAAGACATTTGCTGAGCGATATGCAGGTTTTCCATTAAAGGTTGCGGGTATGTCACGTTTTAATAGCGCTAAAGAGAGCAAAGAAGTTATTGAGGGCCTTGCTGCTGGAGTAATTGATGTTGTGGTTGGTACGCACCGAATACTTTCAAATGATGTTGCCTTCAAAGATTTAGGTCTTGTCATCGTGGATGAAGAACAGCGCTTTGGTGTGGAACAAAAAGAGTCGCTCAAGAAGCTGCGCACAACTGTGGATGTATTAGCTATGTCTGCAACGCCTATTCCTCGAACTCTTGAAATGGCAGTAACTGGCATTCGTGAAATGTCCACGATTACAACACCGCCAGAAGAGCGCCATCCCATCCTTACTTACGTGGGGCCAGCAGAAGAGGCTCAAATAACTGCAGCTATTCACCGTGAACTTCTGCGTGATGGGCAGATTTTCTATCTACATAATCGCGTTGAGAGCATTGATAGAGCGGCTTCAAGGTTGCAAGAGTTAGTACCTGAGGCACGCATTCGTGTGGCACACGGTCAGATGAGTGAGGGAGCACTCGAAGATGTGATTCTGGCTTTCTGGAACCGTGACTTTGATGTTTTGGTCTGCACAACCATTGTTGAAAGTGGTTTAGATATTCAAAATGCAAACACACTTATTGTTGAAAGAGCCGACATGTTTGGCTTATCTCAACTTCACCAATTGCGTGGTCGCGTGGGCCGTGGTCGCGAACGTGCTTATGCCTACTTTTTATATCCAGCAGATCAACCGCTATCTGAGTTAGCACATGATCGATTAACAACTATTGCGGCCAACACTGAACTGGGTTCTGGAATGCGAGTAGCACTTAAAGATTTAGAGATCCGTGGTGCTGGAAATCTTTTGGGTGGGGAACAATCTGGCCACATCGCAGATGTTGGCTTTGATTTATATATGCGCATGGTGGGTGAAGCTGTTCAAGATTACAAACAGGGAATCATTGAAACCGAAGAAAAGGTTTCAGAGTGCAAAGTCGAACTTCCAATTAATGCCCATTTATCTAGTGAATATGTTCCGGGGGAGAGATTGCGCCTTGATCTCTATCGCCGTTTAGCTGATGTGAAAAACCCGCAAGATGTTGAATCAATCCGTGCCGAACTACTTGATCGTTTCGGAGAATTACCTGAGGAAGCGGTAGCGTTGTTGGGAGTTGCCCAACTTCGAGCACAAGCAAAGATTGCAAAGTTAACTGAAGTTGTTATTCAAGGTAAATATCTGCGATTAGCTCCCTTAACTCTGCCTGAGTCACGACAGTTGCGTCTGTCACGTCTTTATCCAGGCTCTCTCTATAAACCGGCTACTCGCACCGTTTTAGTTGCATTGGCCAAAGGCCCCGCG
>JBDLTD010000014.1:0-13316 GCA_039799185.1 Actinomycetota bacterium
GCATCTGGACAAGTCATTAATGCAATTGCAAAGCATTTACCTGAGTTCTGGGGTGGATCTTCGGATTTAGCAGGATCTAACAACACCAGTATTGAAGGTGGCGGTTCGTTCTTGCCTTCATCCAGTGCCATAAAAAGTGCACATCCATACGGTCGAATTATTCACTTTGGAATTCGCGAACATGCGATGGGATCAATTCTCAATGGAATTGCACTCCATGGTTTAACTCGCTCATTTGGTGGAACTTTTGCAGTCTTTAGCGATTACATGCGCCCTGCAGTTCGCCTTGCAGCGCTGATGAACATCCCTTCAACATTTGTTTGGACACATGATTCAATTGGTGTGGGCGAAGATGGACCAACGCACCAACCCATCGAACATTTCGCAGCTTTGCGTGCAATTCCAGGTTTAGATGTCATCCGTCCCGGTGATGCCAATGAGGTTGCTGAAAGCTGGAAGAAAATCCTCACTCGTGGCCGCGCTGCTGGAATCCTTTTATCGCGCCAAAACCTTCCGGTTTTAGATCGTTCAGAGTGCGCACCTGCCACCGGAACTGCCAAAGGTGCATACATTCTCAAAGATGCTGTTAATCCAAAAGCGATTCTGATTGCAACTGGCTCTGAAGTATCCCTGGCCATTGATGTGCAGAGCGCATTGGCTGCGCAAGGAATTGCAGTCCGCGTTGTTAGTGCCCCATGTCTTGAATGGTTTAGCGAACAAGATCAAAGTTATAAGGATCAAGTACTTCCTGCATCAATTAAGTTAAAGGTCAGCATCGAAGTTGGAATAGCTCAAGGGTGGCATCAACTTATTGGTGATGGTGGAATCACTATTTCACTAGAGCACTACGGCGCCTCTGCCGATGCTAAGCGCCTATTCAAAGAGTTCGGTTTCTCTGTCGAAGCGATTGTTTCAAAGGTTAAGGCGGCCCTCTAAATGTCTGTAGTCGATGTAGCAAAGGGTGGAACGTCAATCTGGCTCGATGATCTATCTAGAGCAAAAATTTCAGGCAGCGATGCACATTCACTTCCATCTCGGATCGCAAACTCTGGTGTTGTAGGAGTAACTACGAATCCTTCAATCTTCGGTGCTGCCATTGCTGGCGCAGATGAATACGCTGCAGATATTTCAGCGATGAAATCCGCACCCGTTGATGATGTAGTCAAAAAGCTGACAACCGATGATGTTCGCGCTGCCTGTGATCTGTTCAAAGATATCTACTCCTTCACAAAGGGCGTTGATGGCCGAGTGAGCATTGAAGTTGACCCTCGTCTTGCCCATGACGCAGAAGCAACGATTGCTCAAGGTAAAGAGCTATGGTCAATTATTGACCGACCAAACTTGATGATTAAAGTTCCGGCAACGCTTGAAGGTCTACCTGCCATCACTGCTCTGATCGCTGCAGGTATTAGCGTCAATGTCACTTTAATCTTTTCAGTTAAGCGCTACGGCGCAGTAATAGATGCATACATATCCGGAATCGAAGCTGCAACTAACCCAACACATGTGCATTCCGTTGCCTCGTTCTTTATTAGTCGTATCGACTCATCTATTGATGCTCTGCTTAAAAAAGATGGTTCAGAGGCTGCCACTTCCCTACTAGGCAAAGCTGCCATTGCTAACGCTCATCTTGCTTATCAACTCTTCGAAGAAAAGTTCTCTTCACCTCGCTGGCAAGCGCAGCTTGCTCGCGGTGCACACAAGCAGCGTCCGCTCTGGGCATCTACAGGTGTTAAAGATCCTGCATATGATGACACTCGCTATGTTGTTGAGTTAATTGCACCAGATACTGTTAACACAATGCCTCAATCAACTTTAGATGCCGTTATCGATCACGGGAAAGTACGAGGTAACACCATCACTTCAAACTATGCCGCTGCTGTGGAAGTCCTAAAAGGCCTATCATCTCTTAATATCTCACTCGATTCAGTGACAACAGATCTGGAAGTCGATGGTGTGAAGAAATTTGCGCAAGCGTGGGATGAACTACTAGCAAACGTGAAAGCCGCTCAGCAGGGATGATTAAGCTTTCAGGGAAAGCGATCTCAAAAATTGATCGCAGCGATATCCGCTATAAAGCCCTCATAGAAGTTCATTCACGACTGGCTAAGAAGGACCCAACAATCTGGGGTGCTGCTGCCCAAGTCGAAGCTGCTGTGCGATTAAATTGGATAGATCTTCCAGAAAGTTCTAGAGAGCTCCTGCCTGCACTCGATGCCCTCTATGCAAAGCATCGCGACAAGAGCAACGTAATTTTATGTGGCATGGGTGGTTCTTCCCTTGGCCCAGAAGTTATTGCCCAGAGCTTTAAGAAGAAGCTGTTTATTCTTGATTCAACTGATCCTGATTATGTAGCTCACGCACTCAATGTTGATTTAGCAAAAACTGTTGTAGTAGTTAGTTCCAAATCCGGTTCAACCATTGAGACAGCATCCCAGCGCGCACTCTTTGAATCTGCTTTTACTCAAGCATCACTTACTCCACAAAACCACATGGTTATTGTTACTGATCCTGGTTCACCATTGGATAAGGAAAGTAGAGCAGCTGGATATAGCGTCATAAATGCAGATCCCAATGTTGGCGGACGCTTTAGTGTGCTCAGTGCTTTTGGCTTGGTGCCATCTGCATTAATAGGAGTAGATGTCTCAGTTTTGTTAGATAACGCTATCGATGCAAAAAGCGCATTCCTTAGAGATCCAACGCTTGTAGTTGATATCGCATACCTTCTTGCATATCACGCAGATCAATATCTTTCCTATACCGATGATGGCTCTGTAATGCCAGGATTAAGTGATTGGGCTGAACAGTTGGTGGCCGAATCAACAGGTAAGAATCAAGTGGGTCGACTCCCTGTAGTGATTGAAAAAGCTGCAACAAGTCCAAACGTATTCTCAATTGCATACGCTGGTTCTGCTGATTTGGTTATTGAGGCTGACCTAGCTGCGCAATTCATTATTTGGGAATGGGTAACAGCACTCGTTGGAGCCGCACTAGAAATTGATCCATTTAATCAACCAAATGTTACTGAGGCTAAAGAACAGACCTCAGCTCTACTCAAGGAATGGTCTGGTTTACTTCCAACCTTTACTGCCCCACATACAGATGGCGCAGTTGAGATATTTGGTGATGGCGAAGATATTGCTAAAGCCTTACGTGCTTTCATTCAAGGAATTCATTCAGATGGATACGTAGCCATCATGGCCTACCTAGATCGCAAAGATGAAGCAAAGATTTCAGAGATTAGAGCTCTACTCTCTGCCAAAATCGGCAAGCCAGTTACCTTCGGTTGGGGCCCACGTTTTCTTCACTCAACTGGACAGTTCCATAAAGGTGGCCAGCAAAACGGTTCCTTCTTACAAATAACTGGAACTCCGGCAACCGATATTGCAATTCCTGGACAGATCTTTGGTTTTAAGACTTTAGTTGCTGCTCAAGCCTTGGGAGATGGAAAAGCCCTTGCATCAAGAAAATACCCGCTCCTGCGATTTAATCTAACAAATCGTAGTGCGGGTATCGACCAACTACTTGAAGCAGTTAAAAAGATTTAGTCTTCGTCATCTCCACGAAGTTTGCGCAAAGCCTCTTCTAGAATTTTTTCCCCTTCAGCATCAGTGCGACGCTCTTTAACGTAGGCAAGGTGAGTCTTATATGGCTCATTCTTTACTGGGCTAGGTGGATTGTTGCGATCACGGCCTGCTGGGTAGCCACACTTTGGGCAATCCCACTCAGCTGGAATAACTACAGTTTCTTCGACAGCAAATGACGGACGAACTTCGTGACCATTTGCGCAAAAGTATGAAACATAAGCGCGAGCAATCGAATCACCGCGTTCTGCCTCGCCCATTGGGCCGGCGCCGACTCGGCTTCCACGAATTGCACTTGCCATGTATTACTCCTTCTAGAAATGTGTATTAAAAGTTTTACTTAAGAACAAGACTTAATGCAACGACGAGTGCGAACCAAAGTCCACCAACAACGATTGTGATGCGATCTAAGTTGCGCTCTACTACTGATGATCCACCGTAGTTAGTTGAGATTCCGCCACCAAAGAGGTCGGATAGTCCGCTGCCCTTACCCTTATGTAAAAGGACGAGCAGGATCATAAGAACGCTGGTAATGACGAGCAAGATTGATAGTGCTAATTTCACGTTGTCGAACTCCTTGTTTCGTAGAGGGTAAGGATACCTGTAAAAGCTGGCTAAGCCTTACTCGGATTGCGCGTGGAACTTCACAATCTTGGCTAATTCCTCAGGGTCTAGGCTCGCTCCCCCGATAAGGGCACCATCCACATCGCTCTTTTTCATGATCTCTGCGATGTTGGAAGATTTCACTGAACCTCCATAGAGGATTCGCATATTTGATGCGATTTCAGCAGAACCGATATTTTCAATCTCTTCGCGAATTGCAGCACAGACTTCTTGAGCATCCTCTGGCGTAGCAACTTTTCCTGTACCAATTGCCCACACTGGCTCATATGCAATAACAATCTTTTTTAGCTCTGGCTTTGTAAATCCTTCAAGACCAGCGCGCACTTGGCGAATCACATGGCTCACATGTGCACCTGATTCACGGATTGCTAGCTCTTCACCAACACAAAAGATTGGGGTAATTTCATTAGCAAGGGCAGCTTTAATCTTGCGATTAATAAGTGCATCTGATTCAGCGTGAATAGCACGACGCTCAGAGTGACCGATAAGAACAAATGTGCAACCAAGTTTGTGCAACATTGACCCTGCGATATCGCCAGTAAATGCACCGCTTGCCTCTGGTGAGAGATCTTGTGCACCGTAAGTCAGGCGCAGACGATCTCCATCAATCAAGGTTTGAATAGAGCGGATATCTGTGAAAGGAGGAATGATCGCGACATCAACTGCGTCGTAATCCTTGTCATCGAGTGAATAAACCAGCTTCTGGGCAACTGCAATCGCCTCGAGGTGATTGAGGTTCATCTTCCAGTTTCCAGCCATCAATGGTTTACGCATGAGTGCTCCTTATAAGCCAAGTGCTTGAAGACCAGGAAGTTCCTTGCCCTCTAAATATTCTAACGATGCTCCGCCGCCAGTTGAAATATAACCGAACTCTGAGTCGGCAAAACCCAAAGCGCGCACCGCAGCGGCCGAGTCTCCCCCGCCAACAACTGAGATACCAGAAACCTTGGTTAACGCCGTGGCAACAGTTTTTGTGCCGGCGGCGAAATTGGCAAATTCGAACACACCCATTGGGCCATTCCAAAATACTGTCTTACATTTCTCTATTTCAACTGCAAAGGCTGCAGCTGAATCAGGACCAATATCTAGACCCATTTGATCTGCAGGAATCGCATCAGCAGAAACTAGCGTTGGTGTGGCATCTGCTGAAAAAGTAGGAGCAACAACAATGTCAGTTGGCAGAACCAGCTTCACGCCATTGTCTTTTGCGGTCTGGATTAACCCCTTAACAACATCGAGCATTTCAATCTCAACTAGAGAGGTTCCGATTTCTTTACCTTGGGCCTTAAGGAAGGTGAAAACCATTCCTCCACCAATAGCTAGAACATCTACCTTGCCTAGAAGGTTTTCGATGACACCTAGCTTGTCAGAAACCTTTGCTCCACCTAGAACTACACCGTAAGGACGTTCTGGATTTTGTGTAAGTTTCTTTAATACTTCAACTTCAGCAGCAACTAATGTGCCTGCAACATGAGGAAGAAGCTTGGGAAGATCAAAGACCGAGGAATGCTTGCGGTGAACTGCGCCAAAACCATCGCCAACGTACGCGTCAGCTAACTTAGCTAGTTGGCCTGCCAACTCTGCTCGCTCTGACTCTTCTTTACTTGTCTCTGCGCTACTAAAGCGAATGTTTTCCAGAAGAAGAATTTGACCAGGCTTAAGTCCTTGAGCTGCTGCTGTGACAACATCTCCAACTACTTGCTTAGGAAAAATAATCTCTTGCCCTAGTAACTCACCCAAACGCTTAGCAACTGGAGCTAGTGATAGCTCTGGTTTTGCTTCACCTTTTGGCCGACCTAGGTGTGCAGCAATGACGATCGATGCACCCTTTGCAAGCAGAGCTTGAATAGTAGGAAGCGAGGCTTTAATACGCCCATCATCTTTAATGACACCATCTTTTAATGGGACATTAAGATCACAGCGCAGAAAAACCCGCTTTCCCGCTACATCAAAATGTGCAAGATCTGACATTAAAGAGTTTTGCCAACGTATGAAATCAAGTCGACAAGACGATTTGAATAACCCCACTCATTGTCATACCAACCAACGACCTTGACCTGATTACCAATTACCTTGGTTAAACCTGAATCGAAGATACAAGATGATGGATCAGTCACGATATCTGAAGAAACGATTGGATCTTCTGTATATGAAAGGTATCCCTTCAGAGCGCCTTGTGAAGCAGCCTTCATCGCCGCATTAATCTCTGCAGCTGTTGCTTCCTTTGCAAGTTCCACAGTTAAATCTGTTGCAGAACCTGTTGGAACTGGCACGCGCATTGCATAACCATCTAGCTTGCCCTTGAGCTCTGGTAGAACTAAAGAGATCGCCTTTGCAGCACCTGTTGATGTAGGAATCATGTTAGTTGCAGCTGCGCGAGAGCGACGTAGATCCTTATGTGGGAAATCTAGGATTACCTGGTCATTTGTATAGGCGTGAATTGTTGTCATCAAGCCCTTAACAATGCCCCAGTTATCGTTGAGAACCTTGGCCATGGGAGCAAGGCAGTTGGTTGTGCAAGAAGCGTTAGAGATGATGTTGTGCTTTGAACCATCATACTTTTCATGATTAACACCCATAACAATGGTGATGTCTTCATCGGTTGCAGGTGCAGAGATGATGACCTTCTTGGCACCAGCGCTGATGTGCTTTTGAGCATCGGCAGCCTTAGTGAAAATACCTGTTGATTCAACAACTACATCAGCCTTAACTGAGGCCCAAGGTAAGTTAGCTGGGTCGCGCTCTGAGAAAACCTTGATTGTCTTTCCATCAACAGTGATTGAATCATCTGTGAATGTAACTTCAAGACCTAAACGACCCAAAATTGAGTCGTACTTGAGCAAATGTGCCAAAGTCTCATTTGGTGTGAGGTCGTTGATTCCAACGATATTGATATCTGGGTTAGTTAGAGATGCTCGAAAGAAGTTGCGTCCGATGCGTCCAAAACCATTAATTCCGACATTAATCACAGTCTGTTTCCTTGCTACTCATGGGGCTTTAAATGAAAAAGCCCAAACGTTGAAATATGCATTTAATCTGCCACAACGTTGGGGTCTTGGTGCTAATACTATCAGTGACTATTGCGTGAACTCTTCAGTAATAAAGGCCTTAATTCAACAAATCAGGGGAAAGTCCGCTCTCAGTATCAGGAATGCCGAGCTCCCCCGCTCGTTTATCAGCCATTGCCAATAAGCGGCGAATACGACCGGCAATGGCATCTTTAGTCATGGGAGGTGTGGCAAGTGAACCCAACTCTTCAAGCGATGCTTGACCGTGATTAATACGAAGCTCACCCGCTTCTTTCAAATGATCTGGAATGGTTGGACCAAGAATCTCCATTGCTCTCTGCACGCGCGCTGCTGCAGCAACTGCTGCTCGAGCAGAGCGACGTAGATTTGCATCATCAAAATTAGCTAATCGATTGGCAGTTGCGCGAACTTCACGACGCATACGACGCTCTTCCCATGCAAGCACAGATTCATGAGCGCCAAGGCGAGTGAGTAGAACTCCGATTGCATCACCATCGCGAATGACAACGCGATCAACACCGCGTACTTCTCTTGCCTTTGCAACAATTCCCATACGACGCGCAGCTCCTACTAATGCCAGCGCTGCTTCTGGTCCAGGACATGTAATTTCAAGTGAAGAAGAGCGACCAGGTTCAGTTAATGAACCATGTGCAATGAAAGCACCACGCCAAGCCGCCTCTGAATCACAAATTGCAGCAGAGACTACTTGTGGAGGCAATCCTCTTACGGGGCGACCATTTGCATCTACCAAACCTGTTTGACGTGCAAGTGCATCTCCTGCTTCGATAACACGAACAACATAGCGTGAACCTTTGCGAAGCCCGCTGGATGAGAGCACGGCCAAATCAGAGCCATGGCCATAAATATCTGCAATATCTTTACGAAGTCTGCGAGCACTTTGAGAGGTATCTAATTCAACTTCAATCAAAATCTTGCCTGCGGCAATATGTAGTCCTCCCGCAAAGCGGAGCAGGGAGGAAACCTCGGCTTTGCGGCAGCATGGCTTAGTCACTGAAATGCGACTGAGTTCGTCCTTAACTGATGCTGTCATTGCCATGGGGTTATCCAACCAGTTTTGGACCCATGATGTGGCCCAAATGGAGAGTTAATTTTGTGACATCGTGATGAACACTGCCTGGTGCCTTGCGAATATCGGCTGCAATCACTCTTCCGCCCATTTTTGCTGCAGCTTCATCAAGGGCAGCTGAATTTCGGACCACAGATGAATCAACGAGACAGTAATCAATCTTTAATTGCGGGGCATATGAATGGAAAAACTCAAGGTGTTCCTCTGGTGTGGATCCGGCGAACTCTTCGCCACTGGTTGCACTTGTGGCATCAAGGTTGAGAATTAAAATCTTTTTAGCCTTTGTGCGAAGGAGTGCATCTTGCTGCATGGGAACCATGAGATGTGGCATGACCGATGAAAACCAAGAGCCTGGTCCCATAGTGATCCAGTCAGCTACTCGAATTGCAGTGAGTGCTTCTAAACGGGCCTGCGGATTTTCAGGAATCACACGAAGGGATTCAATGCGCCCCTTTGCTGTAGCAACTTCTTTTTGTCCTCTAACAACTATTCGACCAGTTGAAGTATTAAAAGTTCCTTCAATATCTAAGGCAGTCTCAGCCATGGGTAGTACTCGCCCAATAACTTTTAACAACTGACCTACGCGATCTAAACCAATGACAGGGTCTTCGTTTTCATTCCATAGTGATGCAAGCAAGAGATTGCCCATTGCATGGCCATTAAGTGGTCCATCACTTTCAAAGCGGTGTTGCATGATGTTGGCCCACGTGCGGCCCCACTCATCATCAGCACACAACGCGGCAAGTGCCATACGCAAATCACCCGGAGGCAAAATTGGAAACTCTTCGCGCAAACGACCACTAGAACCACCGTTATCAGCAACGGTAACAACTGCAGTTATCTCATTGGTGAGTTGGCGAAGCGCTGACAAAGTTGCGGCAAGACCATGTCCTCCCCCAAGTGCAACTACTTTTTGCACTATCTACTCTCGCCCAACATCTCGATGCGTAGCATAGGCAGAGCGATCATTAGAACTAAGTTGGCGGGCAATCTCTTCGGCAACTGCAACACTGCGATGCTTACCACCTGTGCAACCCACTGAAATCGTTACATACTTTTTACCCTCGTTCATGTAACCAGGTATCATCGAATTGATGAGTGCGACATAGTCCTTCACAAATTCACTCACACCATCACTCCCCAAAACCTTCTCACTCACCGCACTTGTTAGTCCGGTGAGAGGACGAAGTTCTGGAATCCAATGAGGATTTGGAATGAAACGACAATCTAAAACTAAATCTGAATCAACTGGAATTCCATACTTGTAGCCAAATGAGAGGATGTTAATTCGAATTCCCTGAATCTTGCCGCCACCAAAAATCTCACCAATTCTCTTTTCCAACTGGTGCACATTTAAATTCGTTGTATCAATGGCTATGTCGCACTCAGCTCGTACTTCTTCGAGCTTGGCTCTCTCACGAGCGATTCCATCAACTATGCGATCTCCGCCTTGCAGAGGATGTGGTCTGCGCGTTGATTCAAAGCGCTGCACTAATGCTTGATCTGTGGCATCTAGAAATACAAGACGATATACGGAGCCATTCTTCTTGAGCTCTGCTAATGCTGCAGTTAACTCATCAAAGAAATGTCCACCACGAACATCAACTACAACTGCATACTCTTTCCCTTGAGATCCTGTGCCTTTGCCAACTAGAGCAGGTAGTAAGGCCGGAGGTAAGTTATCAACGACATACCAACCCAGATCTTCCAGAGCATGAGCCACCGTTGAACGTCCAGCACCTGACATTCCGGTCAGGACCAAGGTCTCATTGCTCGTCATGGCTTTATCCTCTTACATCTGTCAAGAACCCGCCAATACGCTCTTCTATCACCACTATTTGCCCTCAGAAATCTCGCCCGTTTCGGTGTTTATCTTCACTGAACTCATTGCCAGAAGTTGTTCACCAATCACGGCCGCAATCTTGCTTCCAATACCCGGCGTTGCAGCGATATCTTCCACGGTTGCCTTGCGAATAGCAGCTACCGAACCAAATCGTTCTAGTAATGCTTTTCTGCGCGCTTGTCCCAACTGAGGTATCTCATCAAGAATTGATTCCAGCATTACTTTTGAACGTCTTGAACGATGGAAAGTAATCGCAAATCTATGTGCCTCATCGCGAATACGTTGTAAGAGATAGAGACCTTCACTGGAGCGAGGCAAGATCAGTGGGTCAGATGAACCTGGCACCCACACTTCTTCTAATCTCTTAGCCAAACCACACAGTGCGATATCTGTAATTCCGAGTTCTGCTAACGCACGTGCTGCCGCATTGACCTGGGGCTGACCACCATCAACAACAATGAGTTGTGGTGGGTATGAGAACTTACTCAACTTTCCACCAAGCTCTGCGACCTCTGCTTCATCAACAGATCTATCATCGAGCAATCTCTTGAGCCTGCGAGTAATCACTTGATGCATTGCTCGAGTGTCATCAAATCCTTCTTCAGTATTAATGATGAAGCGGCGATACTCACTCTTCTTAGCTAATCCATCTTCAAAGACCACCATTGATGCAACAACGGATGTGCCAGAAATGTTGGAGATATCAAAGCACTCAATGCGAAGTGGTGTGCGGCTTAGATCTAACGCTTCTTCAATTTCTAGCAACGCCTTTCCACTTACTGCAGCATCATTGGCACGCTTACTTAAAAATTGAATCAATGAGTACTGAGCATTTCGCTTCACCGTTGCCAGAATCTCAACTTTCTCACCACGTTGAGGCACCTTCAGCGTTACGGGAGCACCACGCAATCCACTGAGCCAACTCTCTAGAGCCGTTGCATCTAGTGGAAGTTCATTAATAAGAATCTCCGCAGGAATGTCAGTTGGAGCACTTTGACTATAGATGGAGTAGAAAAGTGCACCCATCTCATCATCACCCTCTAGGGATTTACTTTGATCCACAATCCATGAACGCGAACCCTTTATTGCACCGCCTCTAACTATAAATATCGACCCCGCAGCATGCGCACCATCGTGATGTATTGCAACAATGTCAGCGGTCAGATTCTCAGGAAGAGCAGCTTCCGCTGATTCCTGGGCGCGCTCTATTGCATCAATAGAATCTCGAATCTTGCTGGCCCGTTCAAACTCTTCACGACTAGAAGCAAGCTCCATCTCAGCTCGCAAAGTTGGAACTATGTCTGTGTTTCCATTAGACATGAAATTCACTAAGCGATCAGTGAGTGCCTTGTGATCCTCTTTACTAATCCACTCAACACAAGGGGCCGCACACTTTCCAATATCACCAAGCAAACATTGACGCTTAGTCCGCTTTGCTCGTTCAAAGTTACTTGTTGTGCAGGAGCGAATCGGGAAAGTCTTTAAGACAACATCAAAAGTACTTCGAAGCGCCCACGTATGAGTAAATGGTCCAAAGTATGAAATTCCTGGACGTTTAGATTTACGGGTGATGAAAACCCGTGGGAACTCTTCCTTGTTCGTAATTGCTAAATATGGATAAGACTTGTCATCTCTAAATTGGACGTTGTACTGGGGTGCATATTGCTTAATCCACGAAAACTCTAACTGCAGAGCTTCAACCTCAGTATCAACTATCGTCCAGTCCACTCGCACCGCCTGATGCACCATGCGATATGTCTTTTCAGCCAGGTTGCCCTGGAAGTAATTGCTCAATCGATTCTTTAGATTGATTGCTTTACCGACATAGATAACTGTGTCGGTAGCATCATAAAATCGATAGACCCCAGGAAGTTTAGGAATATCTGTTGGCCGATAGCTTTGAGGATCTGCCATATCAATTACTTCTTAGTCGCTACTTTGCGATTACTAGCCAAAATTTCACCCAAGAACTGTCCGGTGTAACTTGCCTTCACCTTGGCCACATCTTCCGGAGTTCCTTGAGCAACTACTAATCCCCCACGGAAACCACCTTCTGGTCCCATATCAATAACCCAGTCAGAGGATTTGATAACATCTAAATTGTGCTCGATAACGACAACAGTGTTACCGGTATCTACTAAGCGATTGAGAACTCCAAGTAGCTTGCTCACATCTTCAAAGTGCAGACCAGTTGTTGGCTCATCTAGGACATAGATGGTTCGTCCAGTTGAGCGGCGCTGCAACTCAGTAGCTAGTTTCACACGCTGTGCCTCACCGCCGGAAAGCGTTGGTGCAGATTGTCCCAAGCGCACATACCCCAAACCAACATCGTTAAGAGTTTTCAGGTAACGGGCAATGGCTGGAACGGATTCAAAAAAGCCAGCAGCTAGTTCTATAGGCATATCTAAAACATCGGCAATAGTTTTACCCTTGTAGTGCACTTCCAAAGTTTCACGGTTATAACGCGCACCATGACAGACCTCGCAAGGAACATATACATCAGGCAAGAAGTTCATCTCAATGGTGATCGTTCCATCACCCGAACAGTTCTCACAGCGACCGCCTTTGACGTTAAATGAGAAGCGTCCCTGTTGATAGCCACGAATCTTGGCCTCAGAAGTTTCGGCAAATAGCGCACGCACCTTGTCGAATACACCTGTATATGTAGCTGGGTTAGAACGAGGTGTTCTACCAATAGGTGATTGATCAACGTGAACAACCTTGTCGAGTAAATCGATACCTGAAACTGTGCGATGTCGCCCAGGAACTAGTCGTGCTCCATTGAGTTTGTTGGCAAGTGTCGTGTACAAAATATCGTTCACTAAAGTGGATTTACCTGAACCGCTCACACCAGTAACTGAGACAAATACTCCCAGTGGGACTTCAACATCAATATTTTGAAGGTTGTTCTCTTTCGCACCCTTCACAACCAGTTGGCGCTTCGGATCAACTTTACGGCGCTTAGTAGGAATCGCAATAGATTTACGGCCGGAAAGATATGCGCCAGTAATCGATTCTTTAGAGGCGATCAAGTCTTCGTAACTACCTGAGACAACAACGTTGCCACCGTGTTCACCCGCACCTGGCCCGATGTCTACAACCCAGTCAGCCGTTCTAATCGTTTCCTCATCATGCTCAACAACAATGAG
>JBDLTD010000015.1:0-18419 GCA_039799185.1 Actinomycetota bacterium
GCGCTTGGTGTAATCGATGAATGCTGCAACATCTGAGGCCATGAAGTTCTCGCCTTTTCCTAAACCAACAACTAATGGAGAATTTCTGCGCACACCAACAACAACCTCTGGTGCATCCCCATGAATTGCAAGAAGGGTGAATGAGCCTCTTAGAGCTTTAACTGCCTCACGCATCGCAGCAGATAAATCCCCATTGTGTTTTTTGCGCAGATCACTCAGTAAATGCGCAACAGATTCGGTATCTGTTTCAGATGAAAACTTATGACCCCGCGCCTCTAACTCTTTTCGAAGCTCTGAGTAGTTCTCGATAATTCCATTATGGATAACCGCTAACTTGCCATCGTTATCTACATGAGGATGAGCGTTGCGATCTGTTGGTCCACCATGTGTTGCCCAGCGTGTGTGACCGATTCCAGAGTGCACAACTGGAAGAGTTGAATCTAGAGATCCTTCAAGATTTGAAAGTTTTCCAGCCTTTTTTTCAATGAAGAGTTTGCCAGGAGTTCCAAGTGCGATTCCTGCAGAGTCATAGCCGCGGTATTCAAGTCGACGTAGACCTTCAATCAAGGGTGTTGCGGCAGATTGTGGCCCGCTGTAACCCACAATTCCGCACATTGATTCTTACCCCAGTTCGCTTTTTACAATGTCTGCAAGTTCTCTAGCAACTTCTTGGGCAAGGCTATCACTGGCCGCTTCCACCATGACTCTTACGAGGGCTTCAGTGCCAGATGCACGAAGTAACACACGCCCACTATCTGCCAAGCGAGCTTCCGCCGCTTTTACTGCTGCTGTTATTACTGCAGATCCTGCCAACTTATCTTTCTTAACATCTTTAACATTAATCAAAACTTGTGGGAAACGAACCATAGTTGCTGCAAGCTCTTGCAGAGTCTTTCCTGTGCGAACAACCTCTTGAAGTAGTTGCAGCGCGGTCAAAATCCCATCACCAGTATTTGCAAGATCGCGCATAATCACATGGCCTGATTGTTCTCCGCCAAGTGAATAATCATGTGCAATCATATTTTCAAGAACGTAACGATCTCCAACAGGAGTTGTAACAACATCAATTCCAGCATCCTTCATAGCATGCATAAAACCAAGATTGCTCATTACTGTGCCAACAACTGTGTTGCCTTTTAATTTACCGCGAGCTTTAAATCCACGAGCCATCAAAGTCAGAATATGATCACCATCAATTTCATTTCCAGCAGCATCGATAGCTAAGCAGCGATCAGCATCACCATCATGGGCAATACCAACATCGGCACCTTCTTTAAGAACTGCAGCACGTAGTTGGTGAAGATGAGTGGAACCACAATCATCATTAATGTTCCAACCATCTGGCTGATTAAAGATGGCAACTACTTCAGCGCCCGCGCGGCGATATGCCTCAGGTGCAACAAATGAGGATGCACCGTTAGCGCAATCGACAACAATCTTTAAACCCTTAAGCGGTGTTTCAACTGATGAAAGCAGGTGCTTCAAATAGCGCTCAGTTGCGCTGTCATCATTGATTGCACGGCCCACATTTTTACCTGTTGGTCGCTCCCAATCCTCACCCATGCGCGCTTCAATTCGGGCTTCAATGGCATCATCTAACTTGCCACCACCACGAGCAAATAACTTAATTCCATTATCTGGCATTGGATTATGTGAGGCACTGATCATTACACCAAGATCTGCCTTTGATTCAGCAACAAGGTGGGCAATTGCAGGAGTTGGTAATACTCCAACGCGATAAACATTGATTCCAGCGCTGGTTAAACCAGCAACAACAGCTGCTTCTAAGAACTCACCAGATGCCCGTGAATCTTGACCCACAATTGCAGTTGGGCGATGGTCCTTATTTGATGAGCTTTCAACCAATATATGCGCAGCTGCGACGGAAACATCTAAGGCTAACTCTGCAGTTAAATCGCGATTGGCTAAGCCACGAATTCCATCAGTACCAAAGAGCGCCATTGGAACTCCTCTACTAGAAAGTGTGAATTAACGCTTGCTGTATTGAGAACGCTTACGTGCCTTCTTAAGGCCGTACTTCTTGCGCTCGATAACACGTGCATCACGTGAAAGGAATCCAGCTTTTTTGAGTGCTGGACGGTTTGCTTCTTCATCGATCTGATTAAGTGAACGTGCAACGCCTAGACGTAGTGCACCAGCTTGACCAGAAACTCCGCCACCATTGATACGGGCGAAAACATCGTATGAATTCTCTGCACCAACAGTGCGGAATGGTTCTGACACTAGTTGTTGGTGAACCTTATTTGGGAAGTAGTTTTCAAGAGTCTTTCCGTTAACAACCCACTTGCCGCTACCTGGAACTAAGCGAACACGTGCAACTGCCTCTTTACGACGACCTGTTCCGCGACCTGGAGCTTTGATAGCTGGGCGGTTAGTTGCTGGTGCTGGAGTTGAAGAAGAGTATGAAGTAGGAACTTCGGCCTCATCGAGATCGAAAGCTGTTGTGTTCTCTGACATTGTCATCCCTTACTTCACGATTTGTGAAACTTGATCGAATACATATGGTGTTGGTGCTTGTGCTGCATGTGGGTGGTTTGGTCCCGCATAAACCTTTAGCTTTGAAGCGATATCGCGACCAAGACGATTCTTAGGAATCATTCCCTTAATTGCCTTTTCAACTGCGCGAGTTGGGTGCTTCTCAAGAAGTTCGCCGTACACAGTTGAAGTTAAACCGCCTGGGAAACCTGAGTGATGGTGAGCCCACTTCTGCTTTGTCTTGTTTCCAGAAAGTGCAATCTTTTCAGCATTGATTACGATGACGAAGTCACCCATGTCCATGTGTGGTGCAAATGTTGGCTTGTGCTTTCCACGAAGTAGAACGGCAGCATGTGTTGCAAGACGGCCCAAGACCACATCTTGTGCATCGATGATGTGCCACTTACGGACTGCATCACCAGCTTTTGGACTGTATGTACGCACGCTATTGCCTACCTTCTTATTCGTTGATTACTACCAAGCCCCTTTTAAGGGCAGAGGATTAGGGTACCCGTGCAGCGCGAATGGGTCAAAATGGCCTCTTTATGGGTAGTCCACCTGGCGCAAAGTCAGGCCCCGGGATGGGAAAACTAGGGAATCTGAGATCCGCTCTTTATTCTCCAAGGTGGCTTGAATCCAATCAGAGCCAAAGCGCCCTTCTGCAACGCAGACAGCTGCTCCCACAAGATTTCGAACCATGGAATAACAAAAAGAATCAGCAGCTAGTTCAGCAACCAAAATTCCATCGCTATTTCGGCTCCAATCAAATCGCACCAGGTTTCGAATGGTTGTGCTGCCTTCACGGAATTTGCAATAGGCCGCAAAATCATGTTCTCCGACCATTAAGGCACTGGCGCTATTGAGTAAGTCAACATCTAAGTCGCGATACCAGGGCGTTATATCAAAGCGATTGATAGGTGGAACGGCCCTATTGCCATCCAAAATCTTGTATGTGTAATACCTACGTGTTGCAGAAAAGCGGGCATGGAAAGCCCCTGTGACAACTGCAACATTATTAATGCGAATATCTTCATCCAGCATTCGATTTAACTTAAAAGCTAAGTCATCAAGGCTTGTGGCTTCTGGGACATCGACGTGGATTACTTGCCCAGTTGCGTGAACTCCAGCATCGGTTCTGCCAGCAACAATTGTCTCAACGGTGCTTTGCAAAATAATTGAAAGTGCGTTCTCAAACTCTTCTTGTACTGTGCGACGATCAGGTTGTTTAGCCCAGCCTGAGTAATTAGTGCCGTCGTAGGCTAAATCAATCCTTAAACGAAGAAACCCACTCTCTGGGTAGAGAGTGGGTTCCGTCATGAGAATGTATTTCTAAGGTTTTAGACTTAGTTGTCTTTCTCAGTTAAAACTTCGATTACTGCCATAGGTGCGTTGTCACCCTTACGAGGACCGACCTTAGTAATGCGTGTGTATCCACCATTACGTGCAGCAAAGCGTGGACCGATTATCGTGAAAAGAGTGTGTACAACGCTCTTATTTGAAATCTGTGCCATTACTTGGCGACGTGCAGGAAGATCACCCTTCTTAGCGAAAGTAATTAACTTTTCAGCTAATGGACGCAGGCGCTTAGCCTTTGCCTCGGTTGTTGTGATCTTGCCATGCTCGAACAACTGCTCTGCAAGAGTGCGTAGGAGTAAGCGTTCGTGTGATGGGCCTGAACCCAAACGAGGACCTTTACTTGGTTTTGGCATTTCTGTTTCTCCTAGGCCTGATCTGCATCGACGAAGTCATCGTCAACTGCTGCGTTGTAGTTTTGGTGCTGAGTTGGATCAAATCCAGCTGGGCTGTCCTTAAGAGACATTCCCATTGAGACAAGCTTTGCCTTGACCTCATCGATAGATTTTGAACCAAAGTTACGGATATCAAGTAGATCAGCCTCTGAACGACCAACCAACTCACCAACTGTGTGAATGCCTTCGCGCTTCAAGCAGTTGTATGAACGAACTGTGAGATCAAGATCTTCGATTGGAAGAGCAAGATCAGCAGCTAGAGCAGCATCCATAACAGATGGCCCCATCTCGATACCTTCGGCATCAAGATTAAGTTCGCGTGCAAGACCGAATAGTTCAACCAATGTGCGACCAGCTGATGCAACTGCATCGCGTGGCTTCATTGATGACTTAGTTTCTACATCTACAACAAGGCGATCGAAGTCTGTGCGCTGTTCAACGCGAGTAGCTTCTACCTTGTATGTAACCTTCAAAACTGGTGAATAAATTGAGTCAACAGGAATGCGACCGATTTCAGCGCCAGCCTGCTTGTTCTGGACTGCAGTTACATAACCACGGCCACGCTCAACAGTAAGTTCGATCTCTAGAGATCCCTTGCCGTTAAGTGTTGCTAAGTGAAGTGATGGGTTATGAACTTCTACGCCAGAAGGAACCGCAATATCTGCACCAGTTACTGGACCGGCACCTGACTTGCGGATGTAAACAACGGCTGGTTCATCGCTATCTGAAGAGAAAACCAAGTTTTTGATGTTCAAAACGATATCGGTGAGATCTTCCTTTACGCCTTCAAGAGTGGTGAACTCATGAAGTGCACCGGCAACGCGGATGCTTGTCACTGCTGCACCTGGAATAGATGAAAGCAATGTACGGCGCATGCTGTTGCCTAGTGTGTAACCGAAGCCTGGCTCCAGCGGTTCAATAATGAACCGTGAGCGATTCTCGGAGATTACTTCTTCACTGAGGGTGGGACGTTGTGCAATTAGCACTGCTGCTCCTCTTCATTCGGGGAAATCCTCTATTTGATTTCCACTTTGGTCGTACTGGTACTGCGTGCATGCCCTTTGCTTGGTAGCTCAGGGCTTTTAAAAATTACTTAGAATAAAGTTCAACGATGAGCTGCTCTTGAACCTGGGTGTCGATAACGGCACGAGCAGGAACTGAGTGAATGATGATTCTCATCTGAGAACCAACAACCTCCATCCAAGCCGGTACTGCCTTCTCGCCAAGTTCAGCGCTAGCCACGATGAATGGTGTGAGATCCAATGACTTTGGAAGAACATCAATGATGTCCATCGCAGAGACACGGAATGAAGGAATGTTTACCTTCTTGCCATTAACTAAGAAGTGACCGTGACGTACTAGCTGACGTGCCATGTCGCGGCTCTTTGCAAAGCCTGCACGGAATACAACGTTATCTAGACGAGTTTCAAGAATGACAAGAAGGTTTTCACCAGTCTTGCCCTGCTTGCGGTTAGCTTCTTCGTAATAACCACGGAACTGCTTTTCTAGAACACCGTAAATACGTGCGCACTTTTGCTTTTCGCGCATCTGCATGAGGTATTCAGATTCTTTTGCACGGCCACGGCCATGCTGTCCTGGTGGATATGGACGTGATTCGATAGGACACTTTGGTCCATCGCACTTTGCGCCCTTAAGGAAGAGCTTTACTTTTTCGCGACGGCAACGCTTGCAGTCTGCTCCGGTATAACGAGCCATTTATCGGATTGCAGTTTCGCGTCCGGAACCAGGTCCCTTAACGAAGACATCTACCTTCTTTAAGCCATGCTCTTGTGCGCGACGAGCTGCGGCTTCTGCTGCAAGCTGTGCTGCGAAAGGAGTTGACTTACGTGAGCCCTTGTAACCAACCTGGCCAGATGATGACCAAGAGATAACAGCGCCGGTTGGATCAGTAATAGAAATGATTGTGTTGTTGAAAGTGCTCTTAATGAACGCTTTACCAACAGCAACATTCTTCTTTTCCTTCTTACGCATTTTGACTTTGCCCTTTGTTGCTGGGGCTGTCTTTGTCTTAGGAGCGGCCATTACTTAGTCACCTTCTTCTTACCTGCAATTGCCTTACGAGGACCCTTACGTGTACGCGCATTTGTATGTGTGCGCTGACCACGAACAGGTAGTCCCTTACGGTGACGAATGCCTTGGTAGCTCTGGATTTCAACCTTGCGACGAATGTCGCCGGAAATTTCACGACGAAGGTCACCTTCGATTTTGAAGTTTGCTTCGATGTATTCACGTAGTTTTGCTAGATCTGCTTCTTGCAGGTCCTTCACGCGAATGTCTGGGCTAATCCCAGTTGCTGCTAATGTTTTTTGAGAACGGGTAAGACCCATTCCAAAAATATAAGTGAGTGCGACTTCCAAGCGCTTTTCGCGCGGGAGATCGACACCGACAAGACGTGCCATTTATCTACCTATCTATATCTGGAGGTCCTCCGCAATACTGTTCTCTGGCCTACCAGTCCAGAGGTCTTTTAGTTTCCTAAAAGTCGTATTACGAGTTTGTTAGTGCTTATTTATCCTTGACGTTGCTTGTGACGAAGGTTTTCACAAATGACCATGACGCGACCCTTGCGGCGAATGACTTTGCACTTATCGCAAATCTTCTTAACGCTTGGATTAACCTTCATGTCGTTGTGCTCCTTCGTTACTTGTAACGATAAATAATTCGACCTTTTGTAAGGTCATACGGACTCATTTCCACGATCACACGATCGGCAGGAAGAATACGAATGTAGTTCTTTCGCATCTTGCCGCTTATGTGAGCAAGGACCTTATGTCCATTTGTTAGCTCCACGCGAAACATTGCATTAGGTAAAGCTTCAGCAACAGTGCCTTCCATTTCGATTGCACCATCTTTACTAGCCAAGCTGTAACCACATTTCTGTTTTGAGCGTGAAACAAGCGAAGTCGTAGTTTAGAGGCCAGGCTCAGATAAGGGAAATCGGCCCAAATGAATTACAGGGGTGTAACTCAGGCCACATCTACTCTTTTTTCACGCTGAAAAGCGAGCTACCTAATAGCACTGCAAGGCCAATAAAGACCGCCCCTGCCCCTGAGGCCGCAGCTGCAATACCTGCTGCTGCCGGGACTAAAAACTGTCCTACTCGATTTCCCATCAAACGTGCAGAGACTGCAAGTGCACGTTCATTACTTTGTGTCTTTTGTGAAACCAATGACATCGTTAACGGTTGTCCAATTCCAAGTGAGAAACCTGCAACAAAAACTATTAACCCAAGTGTTAATGGCGTGTGTGCAAAAGCCATTGCAGCACATGAAATAACTGAGATCACCGTGCTCCACCAGAGCAGTTGGAAGGTAGTGAACCTATCGCTGAGTCTTCCTAGGAAGAATCTAGAAAGCATTGTGGTTCCTGCACGAATCGCAAGGATTGCTCCCACTGCATAAGGCGAGAAGTTATTTTCAGTTCCAAAAAGAGGTAAGAAAACAACTAAAACATCGGCTGCAGATGAGATTGCTAACGAGATATAGATAGCTGCAAGGATTCCTGGGCGCTTAACAAGGTGCATCGCTGTTTTAAATGTGCCTTCAGAGCTTTGCTGTGCAACAACAGTTGGGCGCTCATTTCTCCAACGAATAACTGGAAATATCGCAATGATCGTTAAGAAAACTCCTAGAAGAAAAGCGTTTGAAGTTGATCTAGGAAGATTGCCATTTGAGCCAGCAACAATGGCTGCAACGATTGGACCGAGCATATGTCCAACAGATGCGCTGAATGTATAGAAACCAAAGTATCTGTCATAGCTCTCACGCGGTGCACGAAGTGCCACCATGGATTGTCCGCCAATCATGCACGCTAAATGCGCAAGGCCTGCAGCACCAGCAGCCAATGCAAGCAAAGTAATTGAGTTGGCAAACATAAGCGCTGCAGAAGTTACTAACATCGCCAAAGTTCCATAAATGATGAACTTGGCTTCTCCCATTCGGCCTACCCACTTACCAAATTGGAGTGCGAGCAAAACAGGAAAAAGTGCGTAAACAGATGCAATCAAACCAATTTGGGCTGCATTGGCATCTAGCTCTAAGGCTCGATAAGTAATCATGGGACGCAGAACATAGATTGTTGCTTGAGTAAGGGTGGATGAAATAAGTAAAGGCTTAGCCCAGGGCAAAAGCTTCTCTGAACTCATTTACTTCTTAACTGCGAATTTTTTCTTAAAGTTCCACACTAGAGGCCCAATAATCACGAGCAATAAAATGCCATAGATCATCTTTGGGAAACCTCCAGCAATCAAGATGTGCCAATCCCCCTGGCTAATCTGCAGTGCACGCTTAAATTGCAGTTCAGCTAATGGGCCAAGGATTACGCCAATAATCAAAGGCGTAATCGGCACACCAAATCTGCGGAACAAATAGCCAATAAATCCAACGACTAAAGCCACTTGCAGATCAAAAGTCGAGTTATTGAGTGCATAGGCACCCAAAAGCGCAAAGGTAGTAATGCCTGCATATAAATAATGTGTAGGGATCTTAAGTAAAAGCACCCAGAAACGAATGAGTGGAAGGTTAAGTACTAATAGCAAAGTGTTACCGATAAATAGTGAGGCAATTAATCCCCACACAACTTCAGGACTTGTCTGGAAAAGCATAGGTCCTGGTTGGATATTAAAGGACTGGAAAGCTACAAGAACAACAGCTGCAGTTGCAGAGGTTGGCAAACCTAGCGCCAGCATCGGAACTAACACACCTGCAGCGTTTGCATTATTTGCTGCCTCTGGGCCAGCAACGCCTTCAATGGCGCCTTTACCAAATTCATCTTTATTTTTAGATAAAGCTTTTTCAACACCGTAACTTAAAAATGTTGGAACCTCTGAACCACCGGCTGGTATAACTCCAAGTGGGAAACCGATTGCAGTCCCACGTAGCCATGGCTTCCATGATCGGCGGAAATCTTCCCGAGTCATCCAGGCTTTGCCCTTCATTTCAATTACTTCGGTGCTCATAATTGTGTGACGGCTTGCAAGATAAAGCGCTTCACCTAATGCAAAAATTGCCACAATTACCGTAACTGTTTCAATTCCATCAATGGCATTCATATTGCCAAAAGTTAATCGCAGCGCACCTGATTGAAGATCAGCACCGATTAGACCAATAACTAGTCCTACTGAGAGTGCGACTAAGCCACGAATTCTTGATGAGCCAAGCAGAGTTCCAACTGTTGCAAAAGCCAAAATAATTAGTGATAGATAACCCGCTGGCTGAATAGTCAGTGCAACATCGGCCATCCATGGAGCACCAAATGCAAGTAACAATGTGGCAATAGTTCCGGCTACGAATGAACCTATGGCAGCCGTTGCTAGCGCAGCACCGGCGCGGCCAGCTTTAGCCATTTTGTTGCCTTCAAGGGCAGTTATTACCGAGCCACTCTCACCCGGAGTATTGAGCAAAATAGATGTAGTTGATCCACCATACATAGCGCCATAATAAATAGCAGCAAACATAATCAGCGCTGATGTTGGATTAACAGTTAAACAAACAGGAAGTAGCAATCCGATTGCTAATGCTGGTCCAATTCCAGGCAATACTCCAACGAGGGTTCCAAGGAATGTTCCTAGAAGTCCAAACATCAGATTTGTCGGGGTGAAAGCGGTTTGGAAACCATCCATCAACATTGCAAAGCTATTACCCATTTCCAAGCACCCCCTTAAACAAACCAGAAGGTAGATTGATATTGAGGCCTTTTGTGAATGAGAAATAAACGATTAATGCAAAAGCTAAACTAATTCCGAAATCTTTTAGGTATTTTCTTGAGCCAAAACCATATGAGACTCCGAAGAAACATACTGTTGCTGCAATTACATAACCAGCAATCTCGAGCAAAATCACATGGAGTCCAATAGCGGCGGCAATTATTGCCATCGTCTTAAAGTTTGCACCGACGAATGGATCTCCTGGTTCATCGCCTTCGGGTGTACCAAGGCGGCCCCGCAAGACATCAAGAATTAAAATGAAGCCGACTAATGAAGTGAAAGCGGCAACCATGTATGGAAAAGTTTGAGGGCTAACAATTGATGAACCCTGCGGGATATCCATACGAGATGTATCCCAAGCAACAAATATCCCAAGCAGAAAGAGAGAGCTGGCGAATGCCAGCTCCCCCTTTGCCTGCTTAGAGATCTTTAGAATCAATTAGATTCCAAGGCCCTTCATAACTGCATTGATTTCAGGAATGTGCTTCTCAAGGAATGACTTGAAAGCTGCTCCTGCTACGAACTCGTTATCCCACTTGTTCTTTGTAAGCTCTGCTTTCCATGCTGGTGAAACGTGCATGATGTCAATTACCTTGATGTAGTTAAGGTAATCAGCCTTTGAAAGATCAGCTGGGGCCATGATTCCACGCCAGTTTCCGTATACAAGATCGTAACCCTGTGAAACGAATGTCTTGGCTTTGATGCCTGAAATTGTCTTAGCTGAAGAAACTCCAAGATAACGCATCTTTCCTGAAGTTACGTAAGGTGCGAAGTCAAGTGCACCAGAAATACCAACCTGAGTTGCGTTGCTAAGAAGTGAAGTAATGACTTCTGGTCCACCAGAGTAAACAACGTAGTTCAACTTAGTTGGATCTACGCCAGCCTTTTGTGCAAGTAGGCCAATAGTCTGGTGATCGACTCCACCCTTGTTACCACCTGCGATAGCAACCGCATTTGGCTTTGCAACAAGGTCATCCATCAATTGCTTTAATGTGCGGTACTTAGATGATGCAGGAACAACAATTCCTTCATACTCGCGCAAAATCTTTGCAATTGGTGTTGAAGCTAGAAGATTAAGTGTTGACTTGTTTGAATAAAGTCCACCAGTCATCGCAATACCAGTAACAATTCCAGCTTCTGGCTTGCCCTTGATTTCTTGGAATGCAGCAAGACCAACAGCTCCACCAGCACCTGGCTTAAAGACAGATGTAGTAGCTGTTAACAGACCCTCTGCTTTAAGAGAGTTTGTAATTGCATCTGCTGTGAGTGAGTATCCACCTGGGTTAGCAGGGATTGTCCAATCAATATTTTTTAGTGGCTTAACATCTGCGTACCACCACTTGTTTTCACCTTTGTATGAACCAGTTGTAACAGCCATACAAGTTAGATCTGATCCATCAACTCCACGACCTGGAGCTTTTTTGCCAGTAGATGCAGCTGTGCAGTCATCACCGATTGTTGCTTTATTAGCCGGCTTAACCGCAGCATTTGCTGGAAGTGTCGTTCCTGCTAGAACAGCAACTGCAGTTGCCGCAATAACGAAACGAATAAAAGAATTCTTTCTCATCGATGAGATCTCCATAGTTTCTACCTCCGAGGGTGAAGGTTGAGTAAAAACTAGTCTTAATGTGAGCCGTTGTTAAGCATTTACATGTAACAAAACGATAAAATAATTTTTAGAGCAGGCTTGAAATCTCTATATCTAAGTGTTTTAAGTCACTCTTGCCACCATCAATGGCAGTGAGCACAAATGGCTTGCCATCAGGGCAGATCACATAGCTATGTTCAAAGTGAGCACCTCTAGATGAATCAGTAGAGACAACAGTCCAATCATCTTTTAATACTTTAGTGCGGGCAGATCCCCGAGTAATCATTGGTTCAATAGCAAGGGCTAACCCCACAACAATTTCTGGGCCTTGTCCTGCTCGACCAAAATTTAATACATGTGGTTCTTGATGCATTTCAGTACCAATTCCATGGCCACCGTATTCCTGCAATATTCCATATGTGCCTTGAGAGTTTATGTATTGCTCAATGGCATAACCAATATCTGAAAGTTTTGCTCCATGCTTTCCCGCAGCAATCCCCCGCCACATTGATTCTTCGCAAACATCCATCAATTTTTGATCCTCTGGATTTACTGATCCAACACCAATTGAAATCGCTGCATCTCCATGCCAACCTTCAATAATCGCGCCGCAATCAATTGAAACTACATCACCATCATTGATGATTCTTGACCCAGGGATCCCATGAACGATTTCTTCATTAACTGAAACACAGATTGTGGCTGGGAAACCGTGATAGCCCTTAAAGTTTGATGTGCCGCCACCACGTTTAATATTGGCTGCTGCAATTGCATCTAAGGCATCCGTTGTCATACCTGGCTTAATAGATTCACGTAGTAGTTCTAGGGTTTGACCAACTAATAATCCAGCACGGCGCATCAGCTTTAATTGTTCAATGTTTTTAATCTGAATTGCCATGTTTACTAGTTTATTCTGAAACGTGGCTTAGAGCCGAAATAGCCTGCGCAGTAATGTCTTCAACGCTACCCAAGGCCCCGACAGAGATAAGTAGGCCCTCATTACGATAGAAAGAGATGATGGGTTCTGTTTGTTCTTGGTAAACCTCAAGGCGGCGGGCAATAACTTCAGCCTTGTCATCCTCGCGCTGATAAACATCTCCGCCACATGATGGGCACTTATCAACGCCCACACTTGGCTGGAAACAATCTTTACATGTGCGACGTGAAGATAATCGGGCAACAATCTCTTCATTAGCTAGCGAGAACTCGAGTACTGCATGAAGTGGAGTCTTCTTCTCAGCCAAAATTGCGCGCAAGACTTCAGCTTGAGCAACATTGCGTGGGAATCCATCAAGTAAAAAGCCGTTAGCAACATCATCGTGAGTTAAACGATCTTTAACCATTTCATTAGTTACAGAATCTGCAACTAACTCACCACGATCCATGAAGCTTTGAGCTTGAACACCCAATGGAGTTCCTGCCTTTAAATTTGCACGGAAAATATCACCAGTAGAAATATGTGGAATTGAATAATGCGCTGCAAGGAATTGAGCTTGTGTTCCTTTTCCAGCACCTGGTGGACCTACCAGGACAAGACGCATTACTTAAGGAATCCCTCATATGAACGCTGCTGCAACTGTGACTCGATCTGCTTTGCAGTATCAAGACCAACACCCACAACGATCAAGATCGCAGTTCCACCAAATGGGAAGTTCTGTGTTGCACCAAAGAGCACAAGTGCACCGATAGGAATAACGGCAACGAGTGCAAGATACAAAGAACCTGGGGCTGTAATGCGTGAGAGAACATATTGTAGATATTCAGAAGTTGGGCGACCTGCACGAATACCAGGGATAAATCCGCCGTACTTCTTCATATTATCTGCAACCTCATCTGGGTTAAATGTGATTGCAACATAGAAGTAAGTAAAGAAAATAATGAGTGCTGCATATGTTGCAACATAAATTGGGTGATCACCCTTAACAAAGTTACGGCTTACCCACACTGCCCATGCTGCCTGGCTGTTTGTGAAGTTCACAATCAGCGAAGGAATATAGAGAAGTGATGAAGCGAAAATTACTGGGATAACACCAGCCTGGTTAACCTTGATTGGGATGTATGTGCTTGTTCCACCGTATGCCTGGCGTCCAACCATGCGCTTGGCATATTGAACTGGAATACGACGCTGAGCTTGCTCAACGAAGACAACAGCTGCAACAACCAAAACACCAACTGCTAGAACGAAGATGAATGCAAACAAGCCCTTTTGAAGCTTGATTGACCAGAGCTGGCTTGGGAAGCCTGCAGCAATTGATGTGAAGATCAAGATAGACATACCGTTACCAACGCCGCGGTCAGTGATTAATTCACCCAACCACATGATTACAGATGTTCCTGCAGTCATTACGAAGATCATGGTGACAATACGTTGCCATGAAGTATCAGGAATGATTGCTAGATCGCAACCTGCAAGTAAACGACCTGGTGTGCGAGCAACTGCGATCAAACCTGTTGACTGCAAGATTGCTAAACCGATTGTTAAATAACGTGTGTACTGAGTCAGCTTTGCAGTTCCTGATTGTCCTTCTTGCTTAAGTGCTTCAAAGCGAGGAATAACAACAGTTAAAAGCTGAACAATAATTGAGCTGGTGATGTAAGGCATGATGCCAAGTGCGAATACAGAAAGCTGAATAAGCGCACCACCGCTAAATAGGTTAATAAGACCAAAGAGTCCACCAGTTTCAACAGTCTTCAAACATTCTTGAACGTTTGTGTATGAGACACCTGGTGTTGGAACTACTGAACCAAAGCGGAACAGCGCCATGATAGAAAGAGTGAAGAAGATCTTCTTACGTAGATCTGGTGTCCTAAAGGCCATACCAAATGCTGAAAGCATTGATCTTCTCCTCTTCCTTTTTAAATCTTAAGTCGAACTAGTAATTAAAGAACGTTTGTCTTTCCGCCAGCAGCAGTGATCTTGTCGACTGCTGATGATGAAAATGCATGTGCGGTCACTGTCACCTTGACATCGATTTCGCCATTGCCGAGAACCTTAACTGGAAGGCTGTCGCGAACTGCGCCTTTAGCGATCAAGTCTGCAACTGTTACGTCTCCACCCTTAGGGAAAAGTGCGTTAATAGTTGAAACATTGACTGCTTGATATTCAATGCGAGCTGGGTTTTTGAAACCACGTAGCTTAGGCAAACGCATTACGAGAGGTAGCTGACCACCTTCGAAACCTGCGCGAACTGTGTTACGAGCACGAGTTCCCTTGCCACCGCGACCGGCTGTCTTACCCTTTGATGCTTCACCGCGACCCTTACGAGTCTTAGCTTTCTTAGCACCAGGAGCTGGACGTAGATGATGAAGTTTTAGCGTCATCTTTATTCAACCTCCTCAACTGTGATCATGTGACGAACGGCGTGAACCATTCCTCGAATTTCTGGACGATCTTCTTTAACAACAACATCGTTGATGCGCTTTAAGCCCAATGAACGAAGTGTGTCGCGAAGCTCTGGCTTGTTGCCAACCTTGGAACGAATCTGAGTTACTTTTAAGCGAGGCATTATGCACCTACCGTTGTCTGTAATGCGCGGATAATTGCTGCAGGTGCAACATCTTCTAGTGGACGACCACGACGCGCAGCAATTTGTGCTGGGCTTTCAAGCATCTTCAATGCAGCAACGGTTGCGTGAACCATGTTGATTGCATTGTTAGATCCAAGAGACTTGGTCAATACATCTGTGATGCCTGCGCACTCAAGTACTGCACGCACTGGGCCACCGGCAATAACTCCGGTACCTGGGCTAGCTGGGCGAAGTAGAACTACGCCAGCTGCTGTTTCACCTTGTACTGGGTGAGGAACAGTTCCTTGAACGCGTGGAACAGTGAAGAAAGACTTCTTTGCTTCTTCTACTGCCTTAGCAATCGCTGCTGGAACTTCCTTAGACTTTCCGTAACCAATACCGACCTGACCATTGCCGTCACCGACAACAACTAGAGCAGTGAATGAGAAACGACGTCCACCCTTAACAACCTTAGATACGCGGTTGATGAACACAACGCGCTCCATGAATGGGTTCTTTTCTTTTTCGCGATCATCGCGGCGTTCGCGGCGTTCACCGCGACCTTTGCCTGAATTACCACGCTCGTTGCCTGCTGCTGCAGGAGCTTGTGTAGTTGTCTCAGCCATTAGAACTCCAATCCATTCTCGCGCGCACTGTCAGCAACTGCTGCAATGCGACCGTGATACTTATTACCAGCACGGTCAAAGACGACAGTTGAAACGCCAGCATCTTTTGCACGTGATGCGATCAACGCACCAATTGCCTTTGCCTTTGCACTCTTGTCTGCTTTATCTGTACGGAAATCTGCTTCCATTGTTGAAGCGTAGGCAATTGTCTTACCTAGTTCATCGTTAATAACCTGCACGAACAAGTGACGTGATGATCGTGAAACGACTAAGCGTGGACGTTGCGCTGTTCCAGAAACCTTCTTGCGAACACGGAAAGCACGACGGGCACGGGCATTTGTAGCCGAACCTTTGCGGACCTTTACACCAATAGCCATTACTTCTTACCCGTCTTTCCTTGCTTGCGGCGAACGATTTCCCCGGCCAGACGTAAGCCCTTACCCTTATAAGGATCAGCCTTACGAAGCTTCTTTACCTTGGCAGCAACTTCGCCAACCAACTGCTTATCAATTCCAGAGATATGGAACTTAGTTGGTGACTCAACCTTGAAGGTGATTCCTTCAGGTGCTGGGAAATCGATGTTGTGGCTGTAACCAAGTTGGAACTCTAGGTTCTTACCCTTTTCAGCAACGCGGTAACCAACACCAACGATTTCGATTGTAAGTGTGTAGCCATTTGTTACGCCTTCAACCATGTTCGCAACAAGTGAGCGAGATAGGCCGTGAAGAGAACGTGTGATGCGCTCTTCGTTAGGACGTGCAACTGTGATTACACCCTCTGAATGTGAAACTTGAATTGGCTCAGCAACATTGATTGCAAGAGAACCCTTAGGTCCCTTGATTGCAACGTTCTGTCCAGCGATTGTTACTTCAACGCCGCTTGGGACGGTGATAGGCATACGACCAATACGTGACATTTATCGATCACCATACATAGGCGAGAACTTCTCCGCCTACGCCCTGCTTATTGGCTTGCTTATCAGTAAGCAATCCAGATGAAGTTGAAATGATTGCAACGCCAAGTCCACCAAGTACTTTTGGTAGAGCTGTTGACTTTGCGTAAACGCGAAGCCCTGGCTTGCTTACTCGACGCAAACCAGCGATTGAACGCTCACGGTTTGCACCAAACTTAAGTTCAAGAATGAGGTTTTTGCCCACTCCATTTTCTGCATCTTCAACGCGATGTGAAGCGATGTAACCCTCAGTCTGAAGGATCGCTGCAATTCTTACCTTGACCGATGAAGACGGCATTGAAACCGAATCATGGTAGGCAGAGTTCGCATTGCGCAGACGAGTCAACATGTCTGCGATCGGATCTGTCATTGTCATACGTGGCCTCGTGGCCTTTCTCGAACTGGTTTCCTTGTCGGACCTATTTCGTTGTAGTTATTGGATAGAACGGATTACCAAGATGCCTTGGTGATGCCAGGAAGTTCACCACGGTGCGCCATTTCACGGAAGCACACGCGACAAATTCCAAACTTTTGGTAGACAGAGTGTGGACGTCCACAACGCTGGCAACGGGTATAGCCGCGAACCTTGAACTTTGGCTTGCGAGCTGCTTTAACTTTCAGTGATGTCTTTGCCATCTCTTATGCCTCCTTGAATGGAAAGCCGAGCGCCTTGAGTAGTGCGCGACCTTCTTCATCGTTCTTAGCTGAAGTAACAATGGTGATATCCATACCGCGTGGACGATCGATCTTGTCCTGTTCGATTTCTGGGAATACAACCTGCTCGGTTAGACCGAATGTGTAGTTTCCTTTTCCATCAAACTGCTTTGGTGAAAGACCACGGAAGTCACGGATACGTGGAAGTGAGATTGAAAGCAAACGATCTGCGAACTCCCACATACGATCTCCGCGCATTGTTACGTGCGCACCGATTGGCTGATTCTCACGAAGCTTGAACTGCGCAATTGATTTACGTGACTTAGTAACCTGTGGCTTTTGGCCAGTGATAGTTGCTAGGTCGCGGATTGCACCTTCAATAAGCTTTGAATCGCGAGCTGCATCGCCCACACCCATGTTGACCACAATCTTGGTCAGGTTTGGAATCTGCATCACGTTCTTTAATCCGAATTCGGCCTTGAGTGCTGGAGCGATTTCGCTCTTGTACTTGGCCTTAAGACGTACGTCTAACGCTGTTGACATTAGATGTCCTTTCCGGTGCGACGTGAAACGCGAACATTCTTGCCTTCGTCATCCTTGCGAACGCCAAGACGAGTTGCCTTGCCATCGCCATCAGTGACCATGACATTTGAAATATGAATTGATGCTTCAACAGTGATGATTCCGCCAACTTTGACGCCACGATCTCCAGTTGATTCTTTGGTGTGACGCTTTTGGCGGTTAACACCTTCAACAAGGATGCGGTTTCCATCGACAGATAGAACTTTTCCAGTTACGCCGCGATCTTTTCCGGCGATAACCAAAACAGTGTCATCTTTCTTAATCTTGGCCATGTTTATAACACCTCCGGTGCTAGCGAGATGATCTTCATGTACTTCTTATCGCGAAGTTCACGTGCAACCGGTCCGAAGATACGAGTTCCACGTGGTTCGCCATCAGCCTTCAAGATCACTGCGGCATTTTCATCAAACTTGATGTAAGAACCGTCTGGACGACGACGTTCTTTAACTGTACGAACGATGACAGCCTTAACGACTTCACCCTTCTTAACTTGTCCGCCAGGAATTGCATCCTTAACAGAACAGACGATGATGTCTCCGATA